>CANHUW010000021.1 GCA_947463975.1 Bacteroidota bacterium | reverse complement strand
GCTGTAGTTTAACCAATTGAGTATTCACAGAAGATCTTTGATTGATTAATACTTGAACACTTAAAGTTTCTCCAGGAATGACCTGTGCTTTTTGTGTACTTGCTTCAATGAAAAGTCCTGACGCATCTTTAATCAAAGCTTGAATTTGTTGTAATTGATAATTTCTCCAAACAGTATTGGGTAAGTTTTTTACTTTGGTATATAAGGACACTAAAGAAGGTACAATGTTAGAGGGTTGATCAATTTGAAACTGCTTTACTATATTATTCACTTCTGTTTGAATAGATGTCGCACCTAATCTTGACCATCCATTATCAATACCATCCATTAAATCTTTTGTAGGAGCTTCGCCGCCAGTTGTTTCAAAAAATTCATAACTAGCTCCTCTTCTTCTTGGCCTACCTTCCCCTTGGCTTTTGTGCATGGTTCTAGCTTCTGCTCCAATTTCTCCATAACTTTTTCCTTCAATAACATTGTACCCACCTACTTCTAATTTGAATTGATTGTTGTTGGTCGTATTGACTGATCCAAAATTGAACGTATTCCAAAGGATGCGTTTGGCTTTCCAAACAGTAACTCCCCTTTTTAATTGTTCAGGAAATTGGGTAGGATCAGCTGCGGCCAAATACGCTTCATTAGCAATGATAGCTGATGCAGCATGATGGCCATGCCCTGCTCTAGCATCCCCCGGAAATCTTGTAATAATAATATCTGGCTGAAATTGTCTAATCACCCAAACTACATCACTCAATACTTTTTGATGATCCCAGATAGTCAGCGCTTCTTCTGCAGATTTACTATAGCCAAATTCATATGCAGTTGAAAAATATTGTTCCGCACCATCTATTCTTCTTGCAGCCAATAATTCCTGTGTTCTAATTAATCCAAGTTCTATGCCTTGTTCTTTTCCAATTAAGTTCTGTCCACCATCTCCTCTGGTTAAACTCAAATAAGCAGTTCTATAATTTTTCTCTTTGGTTAAATACGGTAAGAAGCTATTGTTCTCGTCATCTGGATGTGCAGCAATATATAATACAGACCCCATTACACCTAGCTTTTTAATTCCTGCATAAATAGATGCCGTATTTTGCTGTGCATGCAAAGCAAAATTGAAGCATCCGACACCAGCCATAAACAATAAAAATTTCTTCATATAAGTATTTAGAGATTCAATTTATTTGCCATTCAAGAAAACTGCATTTGCTAATATTAATTTCCCAGCTTCCCAAAAATTTCTAAAGATGGGATCATCTGCCATAAACACGAATTTGCCAGCACCCATTTCTTTGACTCCTATTACCACCCCTTCTTGAATAACAGCTTTTGCCTTCACGCCAACAAATCCAGTTACATAACTGTCTTTTTTAATTGCCCCTATATTCCACATATCACTACTTGGTTCATATAAAGTAATATCTTGTTTTAAATTATAAAAAATACCATTGGTTCCAAAACCAATTGGATGTGTATCATCTAAATACACTTTATATATAGCTCCCGGATTAGAATAAGTTAATTGATCTTGCACTCTTTCGCCATATTTAGCCAAATCATTTACAGTAGGTTTTATAGGAGTAGGCATTTCTTTGACTTTTAACCCCCAATCAGCATTGGATGCAAATTGTTGTGCAGCACTTTCTAAAGCAATTAAAACGCCGCCCTTTCTCACAAAAGATTGAAACTTTTCTGCCATTGACTTAGCATTTAAATCGCGGTATTGTCCTTCTGGCACAATCAATACATCATATTTATTTAAATCAATTCTTCCCATCATCGTATAGGTAAGTTGTGTAATGGGATAATTCAACTGTTGCTCAAAATAATTCCATACTTCTCCAGCTGCTAAGGCAGAAACACCCTCACCTGTTAACAAGGCTACTTTGGGAGCATGATTAATCATTTTATCTGATGGTGAACCAAAGTCAGCTCCTTTATCTGAATAACCAGTAGATACAGCCACTGCTTCTACTCCTGCTGCTTCACAAATTGCTTTTGTATCAGCTGCAAAATTTGCACTATTGCTAGTTTTCAATACCATTAAAGTGCCTTTTTCAAATTTTCTTCCAGCTGTGGTAAATGCTTTTTCGGCGTATCTAACTTTGATATTTTTATGAAGTAACTGTGCCAATACTTTTGCAGTATTAAAACTATTGTAAGGAATCAAGTAACCATAATTGGTTGAAGCAATCGTATAATTAGGAATATCAAACCCTGAAGTTTGAGTTAATTTTTCTTTACTAGCAAAACCATGCACTCCAAAAGCATAAGGTAAAGACCAGGCAGTAATATCATATGTATTTGAATCATTCACCTGAGTAATTGGATCTAATAAAACACTTGCTAATACCCCATGCACTTGTGCTGCAGCAACAGCTATTGTGTATCCCTCATTGGTAAAATTACCTTCCGATTTAGTGTAATAATCAAATGCCTTCAATCCATTACTGCCTGTGAAACTTCCAAATTGGATATTGTTCTTTTTTAGTATATCAGCAAGTGCTTTTATCTTGTGTGCAGATGATGAGGTCATTAAATAGGTTTGATACATCCCATGATTCCCTGCCCTGCTATTTTGATAATATTTTTTGAACTCAGTGATTAATTTTTGATGATTCATTGCACTGATTTCTACAGTGGACATGCTCGTAGTAAAATGATGCAATGCTCTACCCACTAACGTAACCGTATCATTGTTCTTATCTTGCACTCCCAAGCCTGCACTAATACCACCTTGCTCATATGTCATCCCAATAGCACCATTATACATGGGATAAGTATCTCCATAGGATGGATACAATAAATCAAATCTTTCTTTGGTAAAAAATAACCAATTGTTTTGATCAAAATATTTGGCATGATTTTTACCAATTTGATCTTGAAATTCTTTTTGCCATGGAGTTAATAATACATGCAAAGGCTCAGCTGCTGGTGCAAAATAATAAGGCTCATTATAACCTTGTTCATGAAAATCCACATGCACTTGAGGATACCACTGTTGGTACAAAGGAATTCTTTGTTTTGTTTCTACCTGTGTTTGCCAAGCCCAATCTCTATTTAAGTCGAAATTATAATGATTGGTTCTACCAGAAGGCCAAGGCTCCATATGTTCTCTTGCTTGTTGATCTGCATTGTATGAATTCGTTCCTACTGCATTATTATACCAATTTACATATCTATCTCTTCCATCTGGATTAATACATGGGTCAATCATCACCACTACACGTTCTAGCCATTCAGCAGACTTTTTATTGGAAGGATCTAATAGCGCAAATAAAGTTAACATAGCTGCTTCAGAAGAAGCTGGTTCATTTCCATGCACATTATAGCTTAACCATACAATTGCAGGTTGCTTCATATCATCCACTGTACCTTCTGTTAAACCTAGATTGTGTTTTCTAATATTTTCTAGTTGTGCCATATTTTCTGTCGAACTAATTGCTGCTACCAATAAGTCTCTTCCTTCATTGGTTTTACCATAAGGCATTAACTTTACTTTTGAAGGTTGCGCTTTTGCAACTGCATTAAAATAACTTACAATTTGATGGTGTCTGGTGAATTGAGTACCCACTTGATATCCTAAAAATTCAGCAGGACTTTGTAATTGAGCAAATGCCAACATTGGACAAATTAACATAGCAATCAGTCCTTTCCATTTAGCAGCATCTAGATTCATATAATGTTTGATTTTAATAAAAAATATCGCTTGAATAAGTCTAAAATTAAGTAATTTAATGGTTCAAATTGCTGATATGATGAAGACCTTTGCACCTATTTTATTGCTTTGTTTTTTTGTTGCCAATACAACAACTAGCACTGCTCAAAAATTCTTTAAAAAACACCCTCAAATTAACCCCTATAATTACCAATTGGTAAAAGAAGCCGAATTTGAGCATGCCGCTGTCACTAGCGCACATCCTTTAGCTAGTATGGTGGGTGCTTCCATCATGCAAGATGGCGGAAACGCCTATGATGCAGCAATTGCTATGCAGTTTAGTTTAGCTGTGGTGCATCCTGGAGCAGGTAATATAGGTGGTGGAGGATTTATGTTGTCAAGAAATGTGGATGGTCAATTAATGGGTATTGATTTTAGAGAAGCTGCCCCTAGCAAGGGACATAGAGATATGTATTTAGATGAAAAAGGAAATCCTTCCAATACGCTTTCTAGAGATGGTGCATCTGCAAGTGGTATTCCTGGATCGGTAGCTGGCATGTTTGAAATGCTTCAATACGCAACACTACCAATGGCAAAATTGATTCAACCAGCTATTGAGTTAGCAGCTCATGGATATGTTTTGACCGAGAAAGAAGCCAGAGGATTGAATGCTACCAAGCCACAATTTTTAAAAAATAGTTCCGCCCCTAGTGCTTTTACCCAAAAAGAACAATGGAAAGTGGGTGATACACTCATTCAAACAGATTTAGCAAATACATTGAAGCGCATCCAGAAAAAGGGATTGGCTGGTTTTTATGAAGGCAAAACAGCCAATTTGATCGTAAAAGAAATGGCATTTAGTAAAGGAATTATTACCCATGAAGATTTAAAGAATTATCGTGCAAAATATAGAACCCCATTAGAATTTGAATATAGAGGTCATCATATTATCAGTTTCTCTCCACCAAGCAGTGGAGGTATTTTGATCGCACAAATGATGCATATGATTCAACCTTATGATGTCCAAAAAATGGGTGCTAATAGCCCAGCAGCGGTTAGTTTAATGACAGAAGCGCAGAGAAGAGCATATGCAGATAGAGCGGAACATATGGGAGATCCAGATTTTTATAAAGTGCCTATCAAAACTTTAATTAGCAATGAATATGCTCAGCAAAGAATGAAAGATTATCAAGTGGGCGTTGCTGGACAAAGCAAAAATATTCAAGCAGGAAAAGCACATGAAAGTGAGCAAACAACCCATTTTAGCGTGATTGATGCGAAAGGAAATATGGTAGCCATAACGACAACACTCAATGATACATACGGCAATAAAACCATTGTAGCGGGTGCAGGATTTTTACTAAATAACGAAATGGATGATTTTAGCATCAAGCCAGGCGTTCCCAACATGTATGGTGCAATTGGTGGAGAAGCCAATGCTATTGAACCAGGAAAAAGAATGTTAAGCTCTATGACGCCTACGCTTGTAACAGTCAATCAACAACCGTATTTAAGCATTGGTACACCTGGTGGAACAACCATTCCCAATCAGGTGTATGAAGGATTAGTGAATATGATTGATCACAAAATGACTTTGAAAGAAGCCATTGATGCACCTAGATTCCACCACCAATGGATGCCCGATAATATAGCATTTGAAGTAGATTTTCCAGAAGCTACTATCGAAGCTTTAAAAGCAATGGGTTATACTACTGCTAAAAGAGGCTATTTTGGAAGAATGGATGGTGTAGTCATTCTTAAAAATGGCAAAAGACAAGCTGCTGGGGATAAAAGAGGCGATGATAGCGTTGCTGGGTTCTAGTGTTTTTTTGTACTTTTACAAAAACAGATTTTGCACCCCAACAAGCTTCGTTTTATTAGAATTTTTCTAGCTTCTATAATAGGCTTAATGTTGCTTTTGTATTTGTTTATACAAATACCTTGGGTGCAAAATAAATTGATTCAAAAAGCTACCCAAACCCTTTCCTTTAATCTTGGTACTGAAGTTAAAGTGGGCAAAGTGGGCTTTGCTTTATTCAATCGTCTTGATCTTCAAGATTTGCTTATTAGAGATCAGCAAAAAGATACCCTTCTTTACACTCATACACTTAAATTAAGAATCTCTGATATATTTTTCTCAACCTCTTCCCCTATCATTAAATATATTGGCTTAGAAGGCAGCAAGATTTATTTACATCGAAACACTGAACAATGGAATTACCAGTTTCTATTAGATTATTTAAATAAGGGTGAGCAGAAAAAGAGCAAGGGTTATGATTTAAAGAAAATAGAAATTGCTCAAATAGATTTTGTACAAGATGATGAATGGTTGGGACAAAGTATGCATTTAAAATCGGCAAATATTATTGCCAATTTTAGCCAATTCAATGATAGTCTTATACAAATTGATCAATTAGTTGCCAATAAACCTTTTTATACCATTCAAAATAAAAAGGGAATTCGTAAAAATATACCCGCCAAAAAGAAAACAATTAGCCCAATTGACGAACTGTATTTTGGGAACCCCAATACCATCATTCTTGCGAAAGAAATTAAGATTACACAAGGTAAACTCTGGATAGAAAATGACTTTTCAAAACCCACTCCTCAATTTGACGGCTACCATATAAGACTCAATGAACTCAACGCGCAAATTGATAATGCAAGTTTCATAAAAGATACCATTAAAGCAAAAGTAGCATTAAGTACCAAAGAAAGGTCGGGCTTTGCTATTCAGCAATTAAAAACACAATTTACAATGACTCCACAAATAATGGAGTTAAATAAACTATATCTCAAAACCAACAAAAGTATTCTAGGCCCCTACTATGCCATGGAGTATAAAAACTTAGTAGAAGACTTTAAAGATTACATGCACAAAGTGAATATGAGGGCCCATTTAATTAATGCACAAGTAGCATCTGACGACATTGCTTTCTTTGCACCTGAATTAAATAATATCCATCAAAAAGTAAATGCTAGTTTTAAATTCAACGGAACTGTAGCGGATTTTAAAACAGAAGGTTTATCTGCACAATACAATAACTCATTTGTAAAAGGCAATTTTAGCATGAAGGGTATTCCTGAAATGCGCACTACGCAAATAAATTTTAGCGAGGTTTTTGCAAAAACAAATTACCCAGATTTATTACAATGGATCCCAAGTTTAAATTTAATTAAAGATCTTCAAGTAAATCAATTAGGCAATTTATTATTTCAAGGTAAGTTTAATGGAACCTTATACGACTTTGTAGCAGATGCCAATATACAGTCTGCATTAGGTAAAGCTAATACTGCTATAAGGATTCAATTTCCTTTGAATGCAGAACCCATTTACGAAGGCAAACTAACTATGTCTCACTTTAATATTGGCAAATTGCTAGCTATTCAAGAATTAGGCTGGGTGAATTTTAATGGCAAAATTGCTGGAAGTTCTTTTACTTTAGAAAAAATTAAAACCAATATTGAAGGCGCTATTGATTCATTAGAATTCAAAAAATATATTTATACCCACATTAATACCAATGGTGTATTGCAGAAAAAAGCTTTTGATGGCATATTTAAAATAAAAGATCCTAATATTAATTTATATAGTAACGTACAAATTGATTTTAAAAACGAACTGCCTAGTTATAACGCAGTAGGTGATTTAATCAATGCTAATTTTAAAGAATTGAACTTCACCAACAACCCTATTCAGCTTACAGGGGTAATTGATGTCAACTTTAAGGGAAATAATATTGATAATTTTGCTGGTGCTGCTAAATTGTATAATGGTCAATTAAAAAGTAAATTATCCAACATTAATTTTGATTCATTAACATTGAGTTCAAGTATTGATAAAGGGAATAAATTAATCCGAATTGCGAGTGATGACTTGCAAGCTAGTATTCAAGGTAAATTTGACATTGTGCATTTGCCTGCAAGCGTTCAGTACTTTATCAGAAATTATCTTCCAACGTATATTCCTGCTCCTAAAAACACCCCAACAAATCAACAGCTAGACATCAGTATTAAATCTAATTATCTTGAACCATATATAAGAATATTTAATCCTGATTTCTCTGGCTTTAACAATGTTCAATTGAACGGCTCTTTAAATACAATTAATAAAACCATTATTGCAAAGGGATCCATCCCATATGCTCAATGGAAGGCATATAGTATTAGAAAAGGATTTATAGATGCTAGAGGCACAAAAGATTCATTATTTGTTCAATTCAATGCATCTAGTGCAAACCTAACAGATAGTTTTAATTTTGTTCAACCCAACATTAAAATTGCCACTAGTAACGATGTTTCAAGAATAGCTTTTGACGCTTCTAGTAAATCAGCCTTAGAATTAATCCATCTAAATGGCACCATCAATACCTATGCTGACGGATTGAGTATCCAGTGGACACCTTCCTATTTTGTGTTAAATCAAAAAAAGTGGAACATTGAAAATGGAGGACAGTTAAGTATTCGCAAGAATAATACTTTTGCAAAGAACTTTAAATTAGCTCAGGGATTACAAGAAATCTCAGTAATGAGCGGATCAAATAACAATAGCTTACAACTAAATATTAAGAATCTCATTTTAGGAGATTTAACCAAAGTCTTCTTTAGTTATCCTAGTTTAGAAGGTATAACCAATGGGTCTGTACAGTTAAATAATGTGTATGACAACTTTCAATTAGGTTCTCAACTCAATATTGATCAATTTAGTTTTAACAGCGAACTGATTGGAACGACCAAGGCTAATATTGGCTATTTACAACAATCGGGTTTAGTACCATTTGATTTATCCGCTCCAAATATTGGTTACAATTTAAGTGCAAAAGGATCCTACAATATCAAAGATTCTTTAAACCCATTGGATGCTACTTTATATTTAAATCATTCCAATTTTGCTTTAGTGGAACAATTTATTGGCGGAGTATTAAAACAACTTAATGGAAGAGCAAGTGGGCAAATACATTTTGGTGGTAGAATTGAGAATCCTTACTTATTAGGTGAAGCTACATTGGATAAAGCATCTTTTGTAGTGAATTATACCAAAGTTCCCTACTTTATAGATAGTGCAAAAATAGTATTCAATAATGAGGGTATTGATTTTGGCAATGTTCAATTAAAAGATAGATTCAAGAGACCAATTCAATTTAAAGGTAAAATTCTAGAACAAGGATTTAAACACCTTGTGTATGATATGGAAATGAGTAGTCCAAAAACGGAATTACTCAATATGGAAGCCATTGACAACCCCTATTTCTATGGCAAGGCAGTGGGTAAAGCATCTATGACCATTAAAGGCCCAGAAGAAAATATTAAAATGGTGATCAATGCAGACGTGAATGATAGCTCGCATATTTATTTACCTAATACCACTAGTAAAGAAACGGGTAAGTCTGAATTTATTGTATTTAAAAAATATGGCAAATCAGCTATGAAGAGTGCTGATATCCCCAGCTTTAATTTAGTAGTAGACTTAGATGTTACTGCAAATAATAAAACCCAAATTGATTTAATTTTTGACGACCTTACCGGTGATGTTATCAAAGCAGTGGGCAATGGTAGATTAAAATTAAGAATGGGTAATATTGAACCTCTTACCATTAGAGGTAAATACAATATAGAATCAGGAAAGTATGATTTCAACTTTCAATCCTTTATAAAGAAACCATTTGAGTTAATCCCAGAAGCTGGAAATTTCATAGAGTGGACCGGAGACCCATTAAATGCTGACATACATGTAGACGCTAGGTATACCGCAGAAAGAGTCAGCTTAAATGAATTAGTTGGCTCATCAAATTTTAGCAATGCTGTAAGAACTTATCGAGGTAATGTGTTTGTTATTGCTGCTTTGAGAAATAAATTATCCAGCCCTTCTATTAAATTTAGTTTGGCTTTCCCACAAGGAAACCCCATTAGTTCAGATAACGAGTTTTCTCAATTTATATCAAGATTAGAAAGAGATGATAATGAAATTTTAAAACAAGTTTCATTCTTGATTGTATTCAATGCATTTGCGCCAGTGAGCTTCAGCAACAACAATACTAGCAATGCATATACAGCCACTTCTATTGGCATTAATACTATTTCTCAATTGCTAGCTAAAGAAATTAATAAATCCATTACTGGCTTCTTAGCTAAAGTGACAGGAGACAAGAGTTTAAGATTTGATGTGGGATCTAATGTATACAATAGCGGCAATCTACTAGACCCAACTGGTGGCGGAATTGCTTTAAATGCCAACAGAATAGATCGTCAAAGAGTAAATCTAAAATTAGGTAGAAGCTTTTTAAATGATAAAATCATTGTAAATATTGGCGGTGATTTAGACTTTAATATCAGAAATACTTCCACTATTCAAAATGGCAATTTCCAGTGGCTTCCTGATTTAAATATTGAATTCATCTTAACCAGGAATAGAAAATTAAGGGCTATTCTATTTAATAGAAATAGTTTGGATATTAATGGATCTAATATGGGTAGAAGAAACCGACAAGGAATTAGTATCTCTTATAGAAAAGATTTTGACGATTTTATTTTCTAATGTATTGGTAAAACGGGAGCTGGTATTTGTTTACACTTCAATAATCTATATACTTTAAAATACCTTAGTGCTACTCCCCTGGTATTTATTGGAACAATAAGAGCCAATTCAACTTTTTCAAAATAAGGACTATATCTTGCTACTGTATTATCTGGCAAATTAGAAGGCTCAATACAATATGCATCCATTCCAATACGAAGCCCTTTTAAAGTTGTATTCAACCAAGCAAACTTGTGCAAGTCTTCCAAATTTCCTACACCAACTAACTCTTTTTGTAAAGGGCTGGCTATATAAAATAAGATATGACCTCCTGGAAACCATTTATGGGTCACTATTGGAGCATCAAAGCGCATTTTGCCCATTTGTATATCCTCTTTAACCAAGTCTTCAAATGAGGCTTTAAATTGCTTCCAGCCTGTCACATCATTGATAGGATTAAACTCACCCAAATTTGCTTGTTCTGAAGACCCCAGTTGCTTTGGGGTAATATAAACCAGTAGTATAAACCCAATTAAAATCAGACCAAATAAACCCATTGCCCATTGAATAATAACTGGAACCAAGTTTTTTGATTTTTCTGACCAATACAAGCCTGCTAAAATAAAGAGCGCAATAAAACCAGGACCAGTCCAATGTGGCAAGGTTGGGTTCAATAAAGACAGCGTCCAAAAAGTCAATATCAAAGGAAGACTCAGCCATAACAATAAAGCCACAACTTTATCTTCTCTTATCCAAAGCTTAATTTGTTTATGTTGGATTAAAGCAATCAAACTAGCTATATAAACAATGGGATTTTGATATAAGAACTCCCCCAAGACCTGTTGTAAAAAAGTGTCCCATTGTATACTCGTATGGGCTACCCTTTTTGAATGAAAGGTATAAGTGATAAATTCATTTTCAATATTCCAATATATAATCGGAATCAAACATAACAAACTAATTATGCCTGCCAGATATAAAAAAGGTTGTTTAAACGTTTTGGTTTGATGAAACATTAAAAACGCACCAAACCCTGCCCAAAGAAATAAACCATGCACTTTACTTAATGTAGCCATTCCAATACATAAGCCTAATAAAATCCATTCAATTTTTTTAAACAAATTAGGTTGCACTACCCATTTCACCATTAAATAAATACTAGCCGTAAAGAATAATAATTGTGGACTATCTGGTAGGACAAATAAACCTGCAATAATACTGGTGTATATAGATAAATTATATAATAAAGCTGCAATAAATCCCGCTCTTTCATTTTTAATGATTGCACCCGTTTCAAAAATTAAAATACTTGCTAAAAAAGAACAAACAATACTACCTAGTCTCAAAGAGAGATCAGATAACCAATGTAAATTCATAGTACTGAAGCGAATCATCCATCCCACCATGGGAGGATGATCAAAATGATTCCAATCTGGTTGTAATGCGTAGGTATAATAATACACTTCATCATTCCCTAATTCTAATAAATTAGCTAGGATGATTTTCACCGTGATGGCAACTCCTAATAACCACCAAAGTCTTTGTTGATATTTTTTATTGCTTATTTGCATTGCTTACAAACCATTCGGTAGCTAATGCATAACCTTGTAATCCTAAGCCAACGATAGATCCAACTGCTTTAGCAGATACATGAGATATTTTTCTGAAATCTTCTCTTGCATGAACATTACTAATATGTACTTCGATCACCTTTGTTTGAATGGCTGCAATAGCATCTCCAATAGCCACAGAAGTATGTGTATATGCAGCTGGATTGATAATGATACCATCTTGATTAAACCCAGCTTTCTGAATAGCATCCACTATCTCTCCTTCTATATTAGACTGAAAATAAGTAAAATGTACAGTAGGAAAATTTTTGATTAAATCTGCTAAACAATCATCAAATGATGCAGTGCCATAAACACCAGGTTCACGCTTACCTAATAAATTTAAATTAGGCCCATTAATGATAGTAATATTCATCATGCTTTAATTTGACTTCATTAAAGATATGAAATCATCAAATAAATACCTGCTATCGTGAGGGCCTGGAGTCGCTTCAGGATGATATTGCACACTAAAAGCTGGTCGATCTTTTAATTTGATACCCTCAATAGATTCGTCATTTAAATTCACATGAGAGATTTCTACATTTGGATGCTTTTTCACCGCTTCAGGATCTACGCCAAAACCATGGTTTTGTGTAGTAATTTCTGATCTACCCGTTAATACATTTTTTACAGGATGGTTTAACCCTCTGTGTCCATGATGCATTTTGAAAGTTGGAATATCATTCGCTAAAGCCAATAATTGATGCCCTAAACAAATTCCAAACAATGGTTTTTTCTCTGCTAAAATTTCTTTAATGGTCTTTACAGCGTAATCCATAGGTGCTGGATCACCAGGACCATTAGATAAGAAATATCCAGTTGGATTAAATGCTTTTAAAGTAGCAAAATCTGTTTTAGCTGGATGCACTCTTACATGTGCCCCTCTATCTACCAAGCACTGCAAAATATTATGCTTCACTCCAAAATCTAATACCGAAACTTTAATATCCGAATTCACATCCCCTAGTTCGTAAATTTCTTTTGTACTAACAGAGCTAGCTAACTCTAAGCCATCCATGCTAGGTACTGCAGCTAATTGTTTTTTTAATGCATCAACATCTAGATTATCAGATGAGATAATACAATTCATTGCTCCAGATTCTCTAACATGAGCCACTAATGCTCTTGTATCTAAACCTTCAATGGACACTATATTATTGGCAATTAAATATTCGCTCAAATTTCCATCTGCTAATGCACGACTATACTTTTCTTCTAAATTTCTACCAATTAAACCATGAATCTTCACCGTACTACTTTCTACATCGGTTGCTTTCACACCATAATTACCAATATGCACATTATTCATGATAATCACTTGACCAGTATAACTTGGATCGGTAAAAACTTCTTGGTAACCAGTCATACCTGTATTAAAACAGATTTCTCCTGTAGTGGTACCAATTTTTCCAAAAGCTTGTCCATGAAATACATTGCCATCGGCCAAAACTAAAACTGCAGGTTGTGTACTCATTGTAAAGGGTCTTATTAGTTATTCAAAATTAGGCAAAAAAAAGGCAAGACCAAAGTCTTGCCTTATATCTTAATGCACATTCATCATTATTCAGCCGCTGCTTCTGGTGTAGAATCAGTTGCTTCCTCAGTAGCTGGAGCTTCAGCAGCTTTCTTTGTCGCCGCTGGTGCTTTACTTCTACGAGTTTTCTTAGCTGGTTCTGCAGCAGCATTTACTGAGTTACCATAGATTTCGTTGAAATCTACTAATTCGATCATCGCTTTTTCAGCATTGTCACCTGGACGAATACCTAATTTGATGATACGAGTATAACCACCTGGACGAGTAGCAATCTTAGGAGCTACTACGGTGAATAATTCTTTCACAGCAGATTTGTCGTTCAAATAGCTAAAAACAATTCTGTGGTTGTGACTGATAATATCTTTACTACCTGTCTTCTTAGTTTTAGTAGCCAAAGGCTCAAAATACGTTCTTAAAGCTTTAGCTTTTGCTAAAGTAGTAACGATACGCTTGTGCATAATTAACTGACAAGCTAAGTTCATTAATAACGCTTCTCTGTGTGCCTTCTTACGGCCTAAGTTGTTTTGTTTGTCTCCGTGACGCATGACTTTTAATTTTTAATCCTTACACCGTGTCAGGAAT
>CANHUW010000020.1 GCA_947463975.1 Bacteroidota bacterium | reverse complement strand
AACGCAGGTATTCGTCCAGCGATTAACGTAGGTATCTCTGTAAGTCGTGTGGGTGGTAATGCGCAGATTAAATCAATGAAAAAAGTATCTGGTACATTAAAATTAGACCAAGCATTATACCGTGAGTTAGAAGCTTTCTCTAAGTTTGGTGGTGATTTAGATGCAGCCACTAAGAATGTAATTGACAAAGGTGCTAGAAACGTAGAAATCTTGAAACAAGCACAATACTCTCCATTCACTGTAGAGAAGCAAGTAGCGATTATCTACTTGGGTACTCAAGGCTTATTGAAAGAAGTTGCTGTAAACAAGGTAAAAGAATTTGAAGCACATTTCTTATTAGAGATGACTAACAAATTGCCTAATGTTTTAGCAGAATTCAAGAAAGGCAACTTGCCTGAAGATGGGTTAAAACAAATGGTGGATCTAGCCAACGGTTTGATTCCTCAATACAAATAAATTCAATGAAAGCCCCGAACTAAATTCGGGGCTTTTTGTTATTAATGTATGTCCATCATTAAAGTAGGGTCTTTGTGTAAAAATTTTGGTAACCTTGAAGCTGTCAAGGATTTATCTTTCGAAGTGAATGAAGGGGAAATCTTTGGATTTTTAGGCCAGAATGGATCTGGAAAGAGTACCACCATTAGAATGTTGCTTTCTTTGATTCATCCAACCAGTGGGCACATTGAAATTTTTGGACAAGATATTATTGCACATCGCAATAATATAGCAAAGAAAATGGGTGCTATTATTGAGCGACCAGATTTATACCCTTATTTAACAGCCAAAGAGCATTTACAATTATTTGCCAAACTAAGCCAGAAAAAAATAACTGTGTCTCAAATAGAACATACTTTACAACAAGTAGGTTTGTCCAATAGAGCATCTGACAAGACACAGACATTCTCTTTGGGAATGAAGCAGCGTTTGGGTATTGCCATTGCTTTAGTACATCAACCAGAACTGGTTATTTTAGATGAGCCTACTAATGGATTAGATCCTCAGGGTATCGCAGATATTAGACATTTGATCAAAGATCTTGCTCAAAAAGAAGGTAAGACCATTTTGGTATCTTCTCATTTATTGACAGAGATTGAGCAAATGGCGCATCAGATTTTAATCATACATCAAGGAAAAAAAATTGCTTTAGGACCAACTGCTACTTTATTAGATCCTGCTAAATCTTTAATGAAGCTAATGACTGCCAATGATTTATTAGCCAAAGAAAAAATTACAGCTTCTGAATTTGCTGCTTATGTATTAGATAGAGAAGAGGGTATTTATTTCTCTATTCCCACAGAAAAAATAGCAGCATTACATCAGTTTATTGTCACTGCTGGAATACCTATTGTTTCTCTAGAATCAAAGCGTTCTCTGGAAGACTATTTTTTACAAATCACTTCTCAATCCAATTAAATGTGGTCGATCATACAAATAGAATTATATAAAATTTATAAGAGGCCAAGAACCTATATTGCTTTTGGAGCCATTGCTGCTTTAATTTGGGTGATACAAATGGGTTTAAAAATAGATGGAGAAGCCTATGCGGCTTTTTTGATGAAGGATATTAATAATACTTTGATTGTAGATGGGAAAGTATTGAATGGTTATTTGATCTGTTATATTTTATTACAATTGCTATTAGTGCATGTACCATTATTGGTGGCATTGATTGCCGCAGACATGTTATCAGGAGAAGCCAACTTGGGAACCTTAAGATTGCTTTTTACCACACCTTACAGTAGAACGCAATGGGTTTTGGCTAAATTTATTGCAGCCAGTATCTATACCATTTTATTATTGATATGGTTGGCTGCTTTGGCTTTGTTTTTAAGTATGTATATTTTTGGGACAGATGATTTATTCTTGATGAAGTCTAATTATGTTGTTCTCATAGAAACGCAGGATGTTTTTTGGAGATATGTGGGCGCATTTGTTTTTGCAAGTTTTTCTTTATTAACGGTAACAGCTTTGGGTTTTTTAATGTCAAGTTTGGCGAATAACTCTATTGGTCCTATTGTGGCAACTATCAGTGCTATCGTTTTTTTCACCATTTTAAGTACTTTAAATATTCCTTTATTCAATGTGGTAAAACCATATTTATTCACCACCCATATGAATAATTGGAAAGAGTTTTTTGATATTCAGGTGACTGAAAATAATGAAGCCATTTCTGGAAGCATTTTAAATATTCAAAAAATCAAAACTTCTTTATTGGTTTTAAGTATTCATATTTTTTTATTTGTTGGGGCAAGTGTATGGATCATGAAAAAGAAAGATGTTTTAAGTTAATATTATGAAAATAAAATTCTTTACGATACTCGGCCTATTATTTTTTACATCATACTGTATCAATGCGCAAACCAATGCAGTGGTTGAAAAAGTAAGACAAAAATTGGCTTTAGTGAATGATTATGTCGCAGAAGGCGTAATGAAAACGGATGTGTCTTTTATCAAAGCCTCTTTAGGTAAGGTGAAGATATATTATAAAAAACCAAATTTGATTAAAGTCAAAAAAGACGGCGGTATTTCTTTACTTCCCAAAGGCGGTGTGTCTATTACCATGAATTCCTTATTGAATACCGATCAATACATTGCCATTGCCTCTGGGAAACAAGTGTATAATGGTAAAAACTTAGAAGTATATAAATTAGTACCTACTGACGATCAATTAGAATGGGTGATTTCTACATTATGGATAGATCCTGTAGAATCATTGGTATACAAAACTTTCACCACTACTAAAGAGAATGGAAGTTTTGAAATTACCATGGAATATGGCGCTTTTGCATCATATGGTTTGCCTTCAAAGATTATTTTTGGGTTTAACACTAAAGACTATAAACTACCCAATGGAATTACATTGGAATTTGGTGATGAAGCGCCCATCAGTAAAGAAAAAGCTAAGAAGAATAAAAAAGGCACCATCGAAATCACCTATACCAAGTATACCATTAACAAAGGAGTCTCTAATGCTAACTTTTAAATAGAAAGCGCTAATTTTAATGATAGATGCGCTATTTTATATTCATATACTTTTACTTTTGTTTTAACCAGCTACAAAGTCAATCTGTGCAGTTTGCTACAGAAATGAATCTTGCTGTAAAGTCATTTGATTTGGCTCATTCAGCAAAAGACTATCAAACCGTTTTGTTAAAATTGGAGCCCATTGCAAAAACCTATACCAATGAATGGCTTCCCTTGTATTACATGTCTCTTACTACAACTAGAATGTCCATGTTAAAAATGGATAATGCAGATATTTTAGCCAATCAATCTATAGAACTAATTAATAAGGCAAAAAAAATACAAGTAAATGACGAAATACTTTGTGTGGAGAGTTTAGCCTATACTGCAAAGATGTCGGTAAGTCCCTATACAAGATGGTTAAGATATGAAAGTAAAATAAAATCCCCATTAGTAATGGCTAAAAAAATCAATAAAGAGAATCCAAGAATTTATGCATTGGAGGCAAGCTTACAGTATCATATGCCTGTAATGTTCGGAGGTGGTTGCGCAAAGTCTTATGCTGTTGCACTCATTGCTTCTGAAAAATTAAATGCCCAAGCAAAATTAAATACCACCTATTATATGCCACATTGGGGAGTCAATGTCATTAAGGAAATTACTGATAACTGTAAATAGCACTAAGCTTCGTCTAATCTTTCATCTACCGCGCCTGCAAACATTCTAGCACTCATTTTCTTTAGAGGATTTAAGCGCATATCTTGATAACCTTGTCTTGCATGAATTATTCTAACACATTCAAAAATACTTGCAGTAAATGAACTTGCATCTGCTTTGTTTTTCCCAGCAATATCAAAGGCGGTTCCATGATCTGGACTTGTTCTTACAATTGGTAGGCCAGCTGTAAAATTCACGCCTTCACCAAATGCCAATGATTTAAAAGGAATCAAACCTTGATCGTGGTACATGGCTAATACGCCATCAAATTTCTCATGTGCACCTCTTGCAAAAAATGCATCTGCAGAGTAAGGTCCAAACACTAGTATATTTTGCTTGCTTTCCTTAATAGCAGGTTGAATTATTTCAATTTCTTCTTTACCAATTAACCCTTCGTCTCCCGCATGTGGATTCAAGGCCAATACTGCAATACGCGGCTTATCAACGCCAAAATCTTTTTGTAAACTACTATGTAGAATAGCTAGCTTTTGTTTGATTTTGTCTTTTGTAATATGCTTCGCAATATCGCCAATGGTTACATGCTCTGTTACCAATGCCATTCTTATATTATCAGCTACCAACAACATTAGGTTTTCGGTATTTCCAAATGCATGTTGTAAATAGGGTGTATGGCCGCTAAAATTGAATGCATCGGATTGAATATTCTTCTTGTGTATTGGAGCAGTTACTATACCATCAATTGTTTTATGCTTTAATGCTTCTACAGCTTTCTCTAATGAGATGAGTGCATATTTGCCACCAGTTGCAGTTAATTCACCAGGAGTAATATCTACTTCTTCTTCCCAACAATTCAATACATTGACTTGCTTTGGATTGATTTTTGAAAGATCGTTTAAAACGGCAAAATTGAGGTTGAATTCAGGTAACCCTTTTCTGTAAAAATTGATGGATTTGTTATTCGCAAAAACAACTGGAATCATAAAATCAAGTATTCTGCTATCAGACAAAGACTTAATAATTAATTCTAAGCCAATGCCATTCAAGTCGCCACATGTAAAGCCAATAACTGGTTTTCTGATCTCAGTACTCATATCCTATTGATTAGGCTGTAAAAGTACGCACAAAAACCTAACTTTGCTACATGCAATACACACTTAAAAAATCGCTCGGTCAGCATTTCTTAATAGACAAGACCGTTTGTGAAAAAATACGCGCTGTATTGCTGGAACAGCCCATAGAACAGTTGGTGGAAGTAGGGCCTGGAGCAGGGGCATTAACAGAGTTTATTTACAATATTCCCACTCATTCTTACAAGGCTATAGAATTAGATACCGAGAAAGTGAATTACCTATTACACGCTTATCCTGATTTGGCAGGCAAATTGATCAATGAAGATTTTTTAGAAACGGCTATTCCTTTTGAAGGATCCTTTGTTTTGGTAGGCAATTTCCCCTACAATATTTCTACACAAATTGTATTTAGAGTATTGGATTGGAAAACGCAGGTACCCATGATGGTGGGTATGTTTCAAAAAGAAGTGGCAGAAAGAATTGCAGCAAAGCCGCATTCAAAAGCATATGGTATTTTAAGTGTATTGGCACAAGCATTTTATGAAGTGACTTATTTATTTGACGTACCCCCTTCAGCCTTTAATCCACCACCCAAAGTAGACAGTGGAGTAATTTTGTTTAAAAGAAAAGCAATTTTTCCAGCGATGGCATCCGAAAAAAGCTTTTATCATATTGTGAAAATGGCGTTTGGACAAAGAAGAAAAATGTTGCGTAATCCTTTAAAGCCCTATTTTACTGCAGCTCAATTAGAAGATCCGATTTTTACAAAGAGAGCAGAAAACTTAACTTTTGAAGACTATGCGGCGCTGACATTTAAAATGCATAATCCTTAATCTACAATGGCATTCAAAGTAATTATCACTGCACCAGTTCATCCTTACTTGTTAGAAACGCTTTCCAGCAAAGGATTTGACTGTATATACGAGCCTGCTATAACCTATCAAGCATTGAGTGAACAAATCACAGATGCTATTGGTATCATTGTAACCACTAGATTAACAATAGATGCAGCCATGATAGACAAGGCGATTCAATTAAAATGGATCGGAAGATTAGGGAGTGGTATGGAATTAATTGATACTGCATATGCTACAACAAAAGGGATACAATGTGTATCTAGTCCGGAAGGCAATCGAACAACAGTAGGAGAACATAATTTAGGTTTGCTATTGAGTTTAATGAATCGTATTCATTCTTCCTATTCAGAAATTCAAGAAGGTAAATGGATTAGAGATGTAAATAGGGCAGATGAACTTACTGGAAAAACAGTTGGTATTATTGGATTTGGAAATACAGGATCAGCTTTTGCTAAAGTGTTAAATGGTTTTGATGTACAAATTTTAGTAGTAGATATTTTACCAAAAACTTTTGACAGTCCCCATATTCAATTGGTAAGTTTAAAAGAAGTACAAGCGCAAGCGGATGTGATTAGCCTGCATTTGCCACTTACTGAATTAACCTATCATTATGCTAACGAATCTTTCTTTTCGGGTCTCCAAAAGAAGCCTTATTTTTTAAGTACTTGTAGGGGTCAGGTGACTGAAACCGCAGCAGTGCTAAAAGCGCTTCAAAATCAATCAATTAGAGGGGCTGGTTTGGATGTCCTAGAGAACGAGCAACTATCTACTTATTCTGCAGTAGAAAAAGCACAATTAGAGCAGTTGATGGCTATGCCACAATTTCTTGCAACCCCCCATATTGCTGGGTATAGCCATGAAGCTTACCAAAGAATGGCCCAAGTTACACTTGAAAAATTAGGCATCATTTAAGCTATTTTTTATATATTTGTGAACTGCAACGCTACAATTATGTGGCGTTGTATTTTTTTTATAGACAAAACAGAAGGATATGAGTGAAATTAATGCATACGTAACCCAGGAGACATTTGATAAAATGCGTGAAGAGCTTCATCAGCTAAAATCAGTAGATCGTCCTGCTGCATCTAAAGCAATTGCAGAAGCAAGAGAAAAGGGAGATTTAAAAGAGAATGCTGAATATGATTCTGCAAAGGAAGCTCAAGGCATGTTAGAAGCAAAAATCAAGCAATTAGAAGCTACTATCTCTAATGCAAAAATTGTAGATACAAGTACTATAGATACAAGTAAAGTCACTATTTTAACGAAAGTGACTATTACCAATATGGCTACCAATAAAACGATTACTTATCAAATAGTTGGAGAAAAAGAAGCTGATTTGAAAGCTGCTAAAATTTCTGCAACATCGCCTATTGGTAAGGGATTGTTGGGTAAGAAAGTAGGAGAGGTTGCAGAAGTGCAAGCCCCAAATGGTACTATGAAGTTTAAGGTAGATAATATTACTATTTAATCCATGACCATTTTTTCTAAAATTATTGCAGGAGAAATTCCCTCTTATAAAATTGCAGAGTCGGATTTGTTCTATGCATTTTTAGACATTGCCCCTTTACAAAAAGGACATACTTTAGTAGTTCCTAAAATAGAGGTTGATAAAGTATTTGATCTTCCCTTATTTTATATGTCTGAGCTATTGGTATTTGCTCAACCTATTGCCAAAGCAATAGAAAAAAGTTTTCCTTGTAATAGAATTAGTATGGTAACGGTTGGATTAGAAGTACCTCATGCACATTTACATTTGATACCCATCCATCAAGCAAAAGATATTGATTTTGCCCAACCTAAATTGATTTTCTCCGTAGAAGAATTCAAGGCAATACAAGCTAGTATTATTCAACACCTATAATGTCCTATTTATTTTTCTGAATCCTTTCTGGATTTTTAGCAATAAAATTGGTCCAACTATTGGTTTTTTTAGCAGATTTCTTGCCCTTTACAACAGTTTTTTTAGGAAGCATTAAACCCCTGGATTGTTGATGATGACATAATGCAACAGCTAATGCATCTGTTGCATCATAATATTTGGGTTGTTTTTTGATATCTAATACGTGTTCTAGCATTTTCCAGATCATTTCTTTATCTGCATTTCCATTGCCAGTGATAGCTTGTTTTACTTTTTTAGGCGCATATTCTGAAACGGGTAGATGGTAATGCATTGCTGCTGCAATGGCTACACCTTGGGCCCTTCCTAATTTTAGCATGCTTTGAATGTTCTTACCAAAGAAAGGTGCTTCGATTGCAAATTCGGTCGGGTGATGCTTTTCAATAAGCTCTATGATTTTTGCATGAATCAACTGCAGCCTGGCATAAATATCTTTCTCTTTGGTCAATTTAAGTACATCCATCTCCATCAAGCTAGGCTGAGCTCCTCCTTTTAAAAGGGCATATCCAAGTATTTGTGTACCTGGGTCAATTCCAAGAATAATAGGTGTTGTAGGCATCTACAATAAAGTTACATATATCATATCAATTTCCGAACTTTGGGGTCTATGTTATCTGCAACCGCCAATAGAATCATTGCACTCGGAAAAAAAGGAGTTGGTATCTTCTTATTTATCATTTGTAGTGTTGCTATTTATCGAGAAGTAGGAAGTAATGAAAATGTGGTTCAATATGGCGCTCAAATTAAGATTCAATTTCAGAAAATTGCCATCTATCAATGGGCTATTTTATTTTTCTTAATGCTCCTTAATTTTTTAATAGAGTCTTTTAAGTGGAAAATTGTGCTGAAGTCGGAAACCACCATAAGTATTTTTACAGCAATAAAGAGTGTGTTTGTTGGACAAGCATTTGCCTTTTATACGCCTAACAGAATAGGAGAGTATGTTGGAAGAACCATGATGTTAGAAACAGAAAATAAAATCATTGCAGTAGGTAGAATGGCATGGGCCTCTTATGCACAAATGATTGTGACTATTATCATGGGAGCCATCGCAATTTATATCAATCCGCCATTTTTACCATGGCTAAGATGGGCTACTCCTTTATTATTAATCTTTGCATTGATTGTTTATTTTCACAAAGTAACTTTCTCTGGTATTTTAAAATCATTTAATTTTTTACAAATTGAAATACCAGTAAAAAAGAAGTTATTGGCATTGTCTTTTTTAAGATATAGTGTTTATTTAGCCCAATATACTTGGGCTGCACATATATTGAATATTCCTATTCCGTATATTACACTTTGGGTGGCTTTGGCAGTGATGTTTTTAAGTTTGAGTATAGTGCCTACCATTAGTATTACAGAATTGGTAATCAGAGGACAGCTTATTTTATTACTATTATCACCTTGGTATCAGAATAGTTTAATGTTAATTTCATTATCTACCATTATATGGACTGTTAATTTTTTATTACCTGCCATTATTGGTGCTTTTTTATTGTTGGGCTTTAGATTAAAGCAATAACTTTAATTTATCCTTATGATATTCATTCAATTATTTTTTATTCTAAGTTCTTTCTTTACACTAGCAGATAATAATATTTGCAAGCAGCCCAATACATCTTATAAAGATGGTGAGAAGATAAAGTATAATATTTACTATAATGTTATTGGAATTTATGTATTAGCAGGTAAAGCCGATTTTACTGCCAGGCTAGGCAGTTTCGAAGAAAAAGATGTGTATACTTTTACTGCTGTTGGAAAATCAAATAAAAGGTATGACTGGATCTTCAAAGTAAGAGATGTATATGAATCTATCGTTGATAGTAAAACATTTTTGCCGTATCAATTTACAAGAAATATAAATGAAGGGGGCTTTCACCAGACCGATTTTATAAGCTTTAATCAAAAAGCAAGAAATGCTACAACATTGGGCACAACTTATCCAACTTCAGATTGTACCTATGATGTGATCAGTGCAATTTATGCTGCAAGAAATATCAATTATGAGAATTTGCAAATAAACGAAAAGGTATATTTGAATTTCTTTTTGGATAAAGAACTATATCCTTCTTATTTTAAGTATTTAGGGAAAGAACAGATTACTACTCAGTATGGTACATTTAGGGCAATTAAAATAGCACCACTTTTGGTTAAGGGGTCCATGTTTAAAGGTGGGGAGCAAATGACTATTTGGGTTACTGACGACTCTAATCATATACCTGTTAGAATTCAAACACCCATCATTGTAGGTAATATAAAAGTGGATATGGTGGGCTATGAAAATCTAAGACATCCATTGAACTCTTTGATTGAATTAGTTCAATAGCAATTCGTTTAATGTAAATGTATTAGCTGCTCTAATTCCTTTTTCTGTCATTGCTACAGAGCAACATTCATTTACTGGGTCGTGTTCAAAAAATAATTGATAATTGTTTTTCAAAGCCTCTTGTAAGAAAATTTCTTTTTCGTTGAGTGTAAGCAATGGTTGCATATCATATCCCATCACATAAGGAAGAGGTATATGTCCTGTAGAAGGAAGTAAATCAGCCATGTATACGATGGTTTTATCCTTGTATTGAATTTTGGGCAATAACATTCCTTCCGTATGACCATTTACTACAATACAACTAATGGACTTAGTAAAATGGATGGTTTGTAGACTATCCTTACTTTGAAAAGGAGGTAAACTAATTATTTTTAATTGTCCACTTTCCAATAATGGGTTAATATTTTCTTTCAAGAAGGATGCTTGCTCTCTTCTATTAGGGTGTTGCGCGGTTTCCCATTGTGGTTCGCTCACCCAATAGGTTGCATTAGGAAAGCTGATCTTTAATTGATTGTCTATGATACAAACAGCACCCCCTACATGATCAAAATGTAAATGGGTTAATAATACATCGGTAATATCCTCCATTTCTAATTGCAGCTTTGCTAAACATGCTTCTATGGTTTGGGTATTGCTTAAATGGTAATGGCCCATAAACTTATCATCTTGTTTATTACCCATGCCAGTATCAATCAATATCTTTCTATCACCCTCAATAACTAATAAACACCTTAGTGCCCAATCACATAAATTATTTTCGTCTGCAGGATTCAGTTTATTCCAAATAATTTTTGGAACAACGCCAAACATGGCACCACCATCTAATTTAAAATTACCTGTATGAATACTATGCAGTTGCATTTTTTTGATATTGTGCTGTTCTATATAATAATGCTAATCCAATGACAAAAAAACAACCTAAAACTAACACTGAATTTCTTTGAGAACCAGTAAGCTCATTGATAAAGCCAAAGCTAAACATGCCAATTACAATAGCAATCTTTTCTGTTACATCAAAGAAGCTAAAAAAGCTTGCCGTATCATATGTTACTGGCATTAGTTTTGAATAGGTACTTCTACTTACAGATTGTATACCTCCCATTACAAATCCTACGATCACCGCCAAAACATAAAATAAATACACATCATTTCTAGGCAATAAATAACCCATCACACATCCTACAATCCAAATAAGCACTGCCACCATTAAAGTATTAAAATTACCCCATGAGGTAGCTAATTTGGCCATTACATGGGCACCTGGAATAGCGACTATTTGAATAATGAGTATTGCGATAATCAGATTGGTTGTTGGGATATTTAATTCACTTTTTCCATATAATGTAGCTGCTAGCATTACGGTTTGTACGCCCATATTGTAGAAGAAGAAAGCGGTTAAGAATCTTTTTAGTAAGGGTAAGTGAATTAATTGTTTCCATACCTTATGCAATTCTTTATAGCCAGAGGTGAAAATATTTTCTTGCTTTCTGCCACTTGCAATGTGTAAACCATTGGGTAATCTACCAATAGCCATCCAGCCAAAACCAACCCACCAAATACCCACTAGTAAAAAAGATATTTGCGAGGCTTTTCCAACAGAGATGCCGAAGAGTTCTGGTTTTAATACAAAAACAAAACAGATCAATTGTAATAAAACAGAACCAATATAGCCCATCATAAATCCACGTGCACTAATTCGATCTCTATCTTCAGGAGCAGCAATTTCTGGTAAGTAGGAATTATAAAAAACCAAACTACTCCAAAACCCCACACAGGCAATAATGACAGATAGAAGACCACCTATTATATGATCGCTATCAAAGAAATATAAAGACGCACAAGAAAGACTTCCCATGGTACAAAAGAATCGTAGAAATTGTTTTTTGTTCCCTTTGTAATCAGCAATAGAAGATAAAATTGGAGACATGATGGCAACAATCACAAATGCAATGGCTAATATATAATTGTATAATGCAGTATTGGTAAATTCGTAATTACCAATCTTCACTTTATCAATTAAAGTATTTTCATTTCCATCTCCAGTGATGGCTTCATAGTAAGCTGGAAAGATAGTAGAAGTGATGACTAAATTATAAACACTATTGGCCCAGTCATACATGGCCCACCCATTGACTACTTTTTTTGAGGCAGTTTGCATAGCTTTTCGTTTGTATCTAAAAATACAACATTTCCTAGATCCAGTGATTGAATAATAAGATCAATAGGGTAGTGCCCAAAATGATACGATACCATCCAAATAACGCAAACCCTTGTTTTTGAACTGTTTTAATAAAAAATTGAACAGATAAAAGGGCAACTATAAATGCAACAATTGCGCCAATACTTATGATGAATAGATTGTTTGAAGCAAATACTTCAGGATTGGATTGGTATACATCCAATGTACTTTTTGCAGATGCTGCTAACATGGTGGGGACGGCTAAAAAGAAGGAGAATTCAGCTGCCGCTTTCTTGGTTAATTTTTGTGACATTCCTCCAATAATAGTTGCAGCACTTCTACTCAATCCTGGAAATACAATAGATAATACTTGAAAGCACCCGATAATAAATGATGTTTTATAAGATTGCTCTTTTTCCTGATCAGATGCTATTTCGTTCGATTTAAATAATTTGTCAATGAATAATAAAATAACACCACCCACTACCATCACTATGGCGATGGTAGTTAAATTATTTAATGCAGCATCTATGTATTTTTTCAATAATGCACCAAAGATCAATGCAGGTATTACAGCCACAATGAGTTTTAAATAAAAACTAATTTGTCTAAAATTGAAAAATTGCTTTCTATAAATAATTAAGACCGAAGCAATGGCTGCGAATTGAATTACAATTTCAAATAAATCCACAAATGGACTATCTGCAATACCTAATATAGGATTAGCAAATTTCATGTGTGCAGTACTTGAAATGGGCAAGAATTCGGTAATGCCTTCAATGATGGCAATTACAATAGCTTGAAAAACATTCATCAATTAGTCTTTTTTGAAGATGGCGTATATTTCAATCACAAAACCAATGATGATAACAATTGGAGCTAAAGTGATTCTTCTAAAGCTATAGACTTCATTTGCATCAAAAACATCTGGATTAGGACTTTTCCCTCCCGACATTAAAAACATGCCAATAATAATACAAACAGCTCCAATAAGCATCCAAGTATAATTTGACTTGCCAAAAAACTGTAATGATTTTTTATCTTTAGATGGATTCATGATATATATTTTAATAAAGTTCGTCTAGTTTCATTTTTAAATACTTCACCACACTCCTGTAGGTACTTAGTACAGAAATACCCACACCTACCACTATTAATCCAAAAAACAATACGAGGTTGTTGCCTATTCCTTGTAATGTTTGTATTTGAGGGAACTGAGCTGCTGTCCATTGGATTAAGCCAAATAAAACAACCAATGCAATACCAGCACTAATTAAACCATTTATAAAAGCACGAATCACTAATGGCTTAGATATAAAACTTCTTGTAGCACCCACCATTTGCATCGTTTTTATTAAGAATCGATTGCTAAACATAGCAAGCCTAATGGTATTATCGATACTGATAATTACAATAACACATAAAATAATGGACATCACTAAAAAAATAATGCCCAATTTGTCTGCTCTTTCATTTAAGCTAGAAACCAAACTTTTTGGATATTGAATATCTGCAATATCGTTTTTAAATTGAGCGCCAATCTTTGCTGTAATATTAGTCAAACTATCTGGGTTCACATATTCCGCTTTTGCAAAAAAGTCAACGCTTTCGGGTAGAGGATTGACGTCTAAGATTTTTGCCCAGTCTTCGCTATTTTCTGCATTCCAAATGGCTTTTGCTTTTTCTTTATTTACATATTCCACATTTTTTGCATAGGGTTGTCCTGCAATAAATGCCTGTAATTTGCCAATGGTATTTTTGTCGGTACTCTTTAAATAAACACTAATTCTGATATCTTCTTTGAAATGGTCACCAATAGTGCGAAGATTTAGGAATAACCACCCCATTATGCCCATTATAAACAGTACAATCGCCACCCCAATAATACTATAGATATAGTTGGGTTTACTGCGTTTTAAAGATGCGGAGTTGGTTCCTGCCATAGTATTAAAATTTTACTGGTTCGCTTTGCAAATGTAGGGTTTTGAGCGCTAATGACTTACATTT
>CANHUW010000019.1 GCA_947463975.1 Bacteroidota bacterium | reverse complement strand
GAATAAACTATCTCCAGTAAATCCATAAGGAAATAAAATGGGCTTAGGTAATGTTCTGTCAAACTTGATTCTTTTTAAATCTTCGTAAGACACTTTATCCAATGCTTCCAATAATTCTTTCGCTCTTTGACTTCTATTATTATGATAGGTTTCATAACCATCATTTTTATCAAAATTCGCTGGGTTTAAATTTTCAGCAGTAGTGGTTGCTAAAAAAGGAGAGTGGTTGGTGTTAAATAAATAACCACTAGATGGATTCGTGTATTGAGGCAGTTCACTCAAAGGCTTGAAGCTATTCCATAAAGTAGCTTTAGTGTTTCCTGGTAAAGTGCTGCTCCAGTGATAGCTTGTATCTGCATTTCTGTAGGGCATTTTACCATTAGAAATATAAAAAATAGTATCTCTTTTATCTGCATACATAATATTAAACATTGGCAGATGGTTCTGTGTCAATGCAGTTTTAAATTCTGAATAATTGGTTGCTTTATTCATGGCATACCATTGTTGTAAAGCACCTGCGTCCATTAGTGAGGGTAGTCTCATAGAGAAGAACGCACCACTAGGAGATTGCGCAGTGGGTCCGTAAATAGATGTGTACGCTTTTTTAAAAATAGGGAAAGGGATGCCTTTAATATGTAATTTAATTTTTCTTACTTCTAGATTCAACCATTCGCCATCTACTTTATATTGATTAGGATGTGCTTTATCTGTTTCTAATTGATATAAATCCAATTTATCTTGAAAATTCACGGTATGCGCCCATGCAAGATTAGGTGTAACACCATGAAATATCATTGGGCCTCCGGGGAACAATCCACCTAAAATATTCCATCCTTCTTCGCTTTGTACATGTGCTTCATAAAATGCAGTAGCACCTTCAATAGGTTGATGCGCATTAATCACTAACATATTTTCGCCAGAACTTGATTTACTGCTATGAATAGCAAAGGCATTACTACCTTCTCCTGTAAATCCTGCTAAATGTGCTACAGATCCGTTTAATATTTTAGGTAAGGTTTTATCTACACCACAAAAAACAGCTACAGAAAAAACAGATGCAGATAAATATTCTTCGATAGTTACTGGAAATACATGTTGATTCAATATTTCTTTAGGATGTGCTTTTGCATAAGCATTTAATCCTGCTAAATACCCATGAATTAATGCAAGAAATTTTGGATCCATGGATCCTATTTGTGCATTCACTAGTGCTTTGGTATTTAAAAGACCTACTACAAAATCAATAGGTGCTCCTTTCTTACCCATATAGGTACCTAACTTTCCCTTCCCTGTTAGTATAAGTGTTTGTATGGTTTTAAAATCATCTTCTGAATGTGCCCATGCCAAACCATATGCAACTTCAGGATCTGTTGGTGCAAAAATATGTGGTACACCAAAGCTATCTCTTGCAATGGTGATTTGTTCGGTTCTAATAGTAGGTTGTTGATTGCTTTGCGCAATGGTTAATGTAGATATGAAAATACCAATAAGCAGAAGGACCAATTTTTTTAAGAAAGTGTACATAGAGACTGTTTAATTTGTAATCTATAATTTATAGAAAGAATGTAAATTTGCATAAATATATAACAATGATTGAATCAAAAAGGTTTGGCTCTAAAAAGGCATTAATAGATATCGATGAAACAATATGTTTTTATGGTGAAAAAAGAGCATATGAATTAGCAGCGCCAAATTTTCAAAACATTGAAAAAATCAACAAATTATACGATGAGGGTTGGCATATAACTTATTGGACGGGTAGAGGGGAAGCTTCAAAAAGAGATTTAAGAGCACTAACATTGGAGCAGTTAACAAAATGGGGTTGTAAGTTTCATGATTTAATCACTGGTTATTGTCCAAATGGTGGACCAACCAAACCTCAGTTTGATTTGGTGGTAGATGATAAAGCGAAAAGAATAGAAGAACTTTAAGCTATTTCAATTTTGTTCTTTTTTGCAAAGGGAAGATATAATATCCAGAAATGAATAAGGGCAACTGCTTCTAATACTAGAATATAATAAGGCCAGTCTCCCATTAATAAAGGATTATTTACATCTGGTTTTTTGGATAAGTACATATAGTTGGAGCCTACTAGATAATTGATGATGGCAACAGATATAGCCAATAGTTGGGTGTACCCAAAAATATGTAACCAAGATTTTGCTCTGGGTTTAAAGTCAAAATGTACAATTAAGTAGAGTACTACTAAGATTAAACCACCATGAGCGATATAATATCCATAAAAATTAAATCCCTCCATCCCTACCGAAAATTCTGGCGTTAATAAGGATTGTATACCCCCTGCTAAGCCCCAATAGTAAAGGCATTCAGCTAATCTTTGTTTAAAATTGAACATAAGGATTATACAAAGAATGCCACTAATACTACATAAATGGAATGGCAGGTTTTGTTGTAAATTCCAATAGCCGTTGATATAATTGTATACATTTTCCAAGATGGTATTCACTAATATTATGATCCCAATAGCCCAATGATACATTTTGTGTTGAAGAGGCTTAATGAATTTTGGTAGCCAAACAATGAGGGCGATAGCAAAAAATACAATTAAGGTGGTTTGCCACCAAAGTGGAGAAAAAGTTTCAATAATAGCAGGTGGATGGTATTTGCCCATTATGATACTTCTTTTAAAAAAACTATAAAGGTCTAATCCAAATATTTCTTAAGCTAATCGGATTACCATCGTCTCCATGATCTTGAAAGAATAAAGGTAATTTATCAGCATGTTTCTTGTAAACAGGTTTGATGACCCAGTCGGTTGGTCCAGTAAGACTTACATTGTTTTGCACCAGTACCCCATTGTGTAATAAGGTAACTCTTGCAGGGGATAATAAAGTACCGTCTGCATTAAATCTTGGAGCAGTAAAAATAATATCATAAGCTTGCCAATTGCCTGGAGGGCGACTTGCATTTACTAAAGGAATATGTTGTTTGTATACTGCAGCAGCTTGACCATTTACATAAGTTGGATTCTCATAAGAATCTAAAATTTGAATCTCATATTTTTCCATCAAAAACACCCCGCTATTTCCTCTTGATTGACCGCCGCCTTTCACTACACTAGGTGTTCTAAACTCTAGATGTAATTGACAATCACCAAAAGATTCATTAGTAACAATATCTCCTGCACCTTTCACATCTGTTAATGCACCATCCGGTTCTAATACCCATCCAATTTTCTTTCCATTTCTACCATGAAAAGCACTTAAGTCTTTCCCATTATACAATACAATAGCATCTGATGGTGGTTCAGAAATAAAATTTCCTGGCATAACTGCTTTTGGAACAGGCGTCCATATTTCCGACAAAGAAGCTTCATATGCTATACTGTCTTGCCAAGACTTAAATTTTTTTTGTGCACTTACTGTTCCAGCCATAATAAAAATCATTGCAAGGCTAAGGATCGTTTTTTTCATATCAAGCTTTTTATAAATTTATAAAGAATTTTTCTGTTTTCCTTGAATCAGTCCCCTGCATTTTGATGAACCGCATTGACATTCAAATGGCTCCATGGTATGATCTAAAAATTGCGCATAATCCAAGGTGAGCTCTTCCCCTTTTTTGATGCTCCTATTGGTGACTACATTCAAACCTTGATATTCGCAATTGGCATCACAGGAGTGATTTTGAGGAGACCACTCTTCTGGTTGTAAATCCCAAAGTATATAAGTGTCTTTACTAATAGGGTAGGCGTATCTTCTGAAATTTAATTTTTCTCTTTCATCCCAATGTTCGTCCACGTATTTTTTAGTGACAATTCTTTGCGCTCTTTCTTCGCCTTTAAAAAGTAAGGCATGTTGAGGTAAATCATATTTTGCATAAATGCCGTAACCGGAAATTGAATTACCCTTGATACTAAATAATTTTTGTTTTCTTTGATGGCGAGCCATTCCCTCCACAATGATTTTTTCTAAAAATCCTCTTTTACCAATTCCATCATGCATTAAAATATAATCTGCTGATCCTTCATAACCTTCCGCATAAAATACAGAGCAAGTAAAATTGATTTCCAAGAAAAATATTTCTCCTTTATCGTTCATTCTAAAATCCATTCTTGCATATCCCACGCCATTAAAAGACAAGAATACTTGTTCTGCAATGGATTGAAGTTGTTGTGCAAGCGCTTTTTCTTCTACACCAATATTTGCATTAGGATGTAGTTCGGATGTTTTTAATGCATAAGTCTTAAATGCAAATCCCTCTGGGAATATATATTCAACGGGTTTAAAACTAGTACAAGTTCTTCCATCTGCATTTCCACAAACGAGTACCGTAAATTCTCTTCCATCTATATATTCTTCCACTAAGGCGCTACCAAATTCATCCAAAATAGCACATACTTTTTTCTTTAAATCTTCTAAATTGTTGGCCTTAGATTGATCATCCACGCCTAAGCTATCGCCCGCTTTAGCAGGTTTTACAAATAAGGGAAATTGTAAATTTCCTGGCAGTGTATCCATTTCTTCATGAGATTCAATTACCAGATGCGCAGGAGTTTTAACCGATTCGCAAAAAGCCAGGTATTTCATAATAGCTTTGGTAGGATCGTATAAATTAGCACTTGGTCCGGTGTAAGGAAGTTCTAGTAAATCCAAACTGGTAATCACATCAATAGAAGGAACCTTCCATTCTAAATAACCTTCGCAGAGATTGATATAGATATCATAATTTTTTTCTTTAAGCTGTTTAAGTTGTTGGTAAGTACTTAATTTATTTAAAAATATATGATCAATCGTAGCTTCTGGCATGATCACTGATAAATCTCTTTTTGGATCATAATATTGATAATCTACGCCAGAAGTAGAATAATCTGGTTGCAAGACAGCAATTTTTAATGTAGCAAAACTTTCTGGACGATTTAATTGAGGGAGGCTCACCATAAATTAATTTTTTCTTCTTCTTGCGAATGCATCATTAATAATATGTACGATCAATTCGGTAAAACTTTGATTAGCGTATCTTAAAATAGCACCTATTGAGGTAAAATTTTCATCTTCGCTAATACCACACTGAGCGTTTACTTCTAATACATGCGCCTGACCGGTATGCTTATCTATTCTTACATCTACTCTTGTATAACCAGTTCCATTCACTGCTGCATATGCTTCCCAAGAAATTTTTTGAATATCCATTTGAATCGCAGGGTCGCCTAATTGATACTCATAAAAATTTTCTTCAGAAGGCATAGGACTTTCTTCTTCATAAATTTCCCATAGCCTATCAAAAGATAAAAACTTTTCTTGTTCAGGCAAAGATGCATGAAACACTCTTTCCACCGGAGGATAAATTTTTGCAAATTCTGGTTGATGATGAGATCCTACAATCATTACAGTATATTCTGGTCCTTCAATAAAAGATTCTGCTATAATGCCATCTGTCGCTAAATTCCATCCTCTATATCCTTCAAACATTTTGTCTAATTGTGTATTTAGTGCAGTTGTATCATTCACTACATTCTTAACGCCCACTCCTAAACTGCCGCCTGAAACTGCAGGCTTAACAATTAAAGGATTCCCTAGTGATTGCATCACTTCTTCTGCATTATAATTTTTATCTTTTATAGCAGCCCATTTGGGTGTTGGAACACCTGCTTGATCAAAAGCTTTTTTCATAGGAATCTTAGAAGTAGTGATTTCGTAAAAATCATCTGTAGCGCCTGTGTAAATAATTTTTTTTGCTTCTAATGCTTTAATGACAGATACGCCTGGTGCGCCATTGATCTCATCTCCATCACAAAGATTTAATACTATAGGGAAAATGATTCCCTTATCTCTTTCACCAGCAATTTCTTGAATTATTTTTTTGTAATCTTCTAAAGTGACAGGTTGCCATTGCCATGCAATGGATAATTCACTAAACACTTTTGTATACTCCTCAATACTTTGACTAAAATCATAGTAGTAAGCCAAATTGGGATCAGGATTATTAATGGAAGGTGCTAATACCCAAACTTTCAAATGTCCTATTGGAACAAAGGGATAAAATAAATGTCGAAGATCGCTCAATGCAGTATTTAAGGGGTTGGTTATAGTTGCTATGAAGTTATAAAATATATACGAATTCATTCTATTAATAGACTCTATTTTATTAGGGGTAAATAACTTATTTTATACCTCCACTAATATAATAAGTGCTAGCCAAAACAATGGTTATACAATTATATAGTTGCTTTACTGCTCATCAGATAATGCGCTATATGTATCAACATGTTATTATATGCGATCAGCAAAAATTATATGCTTTAGGCAGTTATAGTATTTTAAGAGAACAATCCATGTTTGAGACCTATTGTATGATACAAGATCTCAAAGAGATTGATTATTGGGCCTCCAAACATCCCCAGAGTTTATTGATTTTGGATAGCGCTTTATTGAATTTCAATAATGAGGCTAGTTTAATACATTTTAAATCTTTGCAGAATGAACATCCCATAATGGTCATCATGAATGAAGAAGATGATATCGAGTTATTCAAGTTGATTGATGCCGGGGTGTCTGTAATGGTTACCAGGAATGTGTCGGAACAGGCCTATTTGAAGGCAATGGACATGGCTTTTAAGCATAAGATTTTCTTTTGCGATCAGCTAGCCAATAGGGTATATAACCTTGTTTATCAAGTAGATAAGATCAAACAGATAGAAGAAGTCTTTGCCTTAGATCCATATGATAAATACATTTTAATAAGAGTTTGTGAAGAAGCTTCCAGTAAACAGATCGCTAAAGAACTTTTTTGTAGTAAGAGAACGGTGGAAGGTCACCGAACCAGGTTGATGCAGAAATTAGGGGTAACCAATGTGGCGGGCTTGGTGAAAATCGCAATGCTCACCAAGCTCTACCAACATTATTTGTCTAACCCGGGGTTATATGATGTTACGGCATGTCTTAAAACATCTTCTTTATAAAAGTGAATCGTTTTAAAATTGCCTTGGATATATCCTTCCGCTTGATCAATAAAATGCATATTGTTTGAAAATCTAGATTGACCACCGGTTACAATTGTTTTTGCTTCCACTTTTTTGCCAAAGCTAACTGCTGCAACAAAGCTATTGCCAGAGAATCCATATCTTTTGATAGTGCCTTCCATTTTTTTACTTTCAAATGCTGGTAATTGACCCCATTTAGAAGAAGTTTGCGCAACTGCTATGCTTGCTGCCTGATCATTGAGTTTTTCATCGGGGCTAACTCTTTGGTATCTGTTGATATCACCCCATGGGAATTCCCATTTGCCATAAACTTTTTCTAACTGCGCTAAAATAGCATCCAGTAATGCCAACTTTTTTTCGTTGGGCACTTCATTGACCATGCGATGATATTTCTTAATCAATTGTGTTCCCTCTTCTTCTGTAGTAGGTGGTGGTATTTTTGCAGCCCATTGTGTTGCCCATTCAATAGCAATCGTTGTTGCAATGGAATGTACATCAGCGTTTCTGTCCCATTTAGTTAAATAGTCAATAGCTTTTGATTGAGTAGGAGTGAGTGTTATGGTTTTAGCATATTCTAAAAAAGAAGGCAATAAAATATCAAAAGCAGTTAGGTATTTATTGTAGCCCAATTGAATTAATTCATCTAAACTTAGTTGATCAATGGTACTTAATAATCTTACTGCATTAATGCCTCTCCCATTTTCTCCATCAGGTGCCATGTAAGCTGGGTAATTAGATGCTTTAGGGCTTTGATCTCCTGCAACAGTAAAAGGTGTCGCGTTACAGTTTTGTAACCAACCATTGGAGGGGTTAATGCTATACACCGTTTCCTCTAATGGATGAATAGCTTGCCAATCGGTTGCCTTTATACTTCCATCTACTGGTTTGGTGTAATCGTATATTGGATTTCTTTTAGGCATAAAATTACCATGCCAATAAGCAATATTTCCTTGTGCATCTGCATATACGGTGTTATTGCTATTGTTAGATAAAAGAGATAGTGCTTTTTTGTAATCGTCTAAATTTTTTGCTTTTGTTCTTATCCAGCATTCTATCAAAGCATCTTTGGATCTATTGTTTTCTTGTAAGCTTAACCATTGATTGTTTTTACTTGCCATGATAGGTCCATGATGCGTAACAAAAGTTTCAAAAGTTTTCGTTTTAATGATTCCATTGTCAAAATATTTTAAAGTAATATTTCTAGATTGAACTTTTTTATCTTCTTTTTCATACTCGTAATATAATTGACCATCCTTGCGCTTTATTTTTTCCTCATAAACATCAGCCACATCCGCATAACTACTGGTATGCATCCATCCGCAATGTTCGTTGAATCCCTGATAGATAAACATTTGCCCCCAGGTAACTGCACCATACACATTTAATCCCTCTTCACTATTCATATGCATTTCTGATCTAAAGTAAAAAGGCACATGCGGATTAATATACAATAATGCATTTCCGTTTTTACTATGCTGAGGTGCAATTGCAAATCCGTTAGATCCTTTTAAAGTGGACTCTTCCATTTCAAAGGGTAATTTATTTTCAATAGCAGCAACCTCTTTTGCGCTGGCGCCATAAAACTGAGCTACATCATTTGCGCGAATACCAGCAGATCTTGTGGGCGATACACTACCATCGGTCCACATTAAATGATACCAAGGTTTATATTGCTGAATCACTTTTGGCTGTACTTTAGGATGCTTGAATAAATAATAATTAATACCATCGGCATGCGCTATTAATAATTGTTTTAACCATTCTGGGCTATTATTAAAATCCTTCACGGCTTCAGCACTATCCTGGATTAATTGCATCATTAAATCATCATACAATTTTTTAGATCCTTCCATTTCTGATTGTCGACCCAGCATTTCTAAAAAATTCTTTTCTATCTGCGGAAAATTTTCTTCGCATTGTGCATACATTAATCCAAATACGGCATCCGCATCTGTTTTGCCATATATATGGGGGATACCCCATTCGTCTCTGATTATTTTTGTTTGTTTGGCATGCTTGTCCCATCTTGCTTTTTCAGTTGCAGAAGGTCTTTGAGCAAAAACAGCATTTATAAAAATAAATGCTGTTAATACGATGATCGATATTTTTTTCATATTAAATATTCCAAGTTTTTATTCTGTCTAAATCAACTTTTGCTGCTTCTAGAGGAGTTAATTTTTGGTAAGATTCTTGTTCAATAATAAAATGATGTGCACCGCCAATTTCTTTTGCCAATAAACTTACTGCTTTAGGATCCACTACGCCATCACCTAATGTAGTACTTTCATATCCATCGTTCATTTCTCCTTTCTCTACTTTAATTTCATCTTTTACATGCAGAGAAGCAAAACGACCAGGATATTTTTTAATCCAATCAGCACCTCGTGCGCCAGCACCATACATATTTCCAAAATCCAATTGTTGCATTACCTTATCTGGATCAGTATGCTTTAGGATTAAATCATAAATAACTTCTCCATTTACTTTTTCAGTGAATTCAAAATTGTGATTATGATAGCCAAACATCATGCCATTCTTTTTACATAATTCACCACATTGATTAAATTGATCTAACTGTTTCATTAAACCATCATAAGAACTTCTTGCTTTTTCATCCATCCATGGACTAATCACATATTCTTGACCCATTACTGCAGCATCTTCAATTGTTTTTTTCCAAACATCTGTAAAATCATTTTTCTTTGCATCCCAATGGTTGGGTGTCATAACAGTATGACCACTAGGCATACTTAATCCTAAGCCTCCAAGCACTTTTTTAAATTCGGTTGCTGGATAACCATAGAATTTGCCATTCACATAATTGGCATGCTCCACATGCTGATAGCCCATTTTAGATAATGCAGTTAATGTACCTAATGGGTTTTTGTACATATCCACTCTTACAGAATATAATTGTATACCAACAAGCATTTTTTTCTTAGCAACCACATTTTCTTTAGACCAAAGTACTTTAGGTTGCAAGCTCATACCAGCAATAGCAATACTTACATTTTGAAGGAATTTTCTTCTTGAATTTTGCATAACAATCGTTTTAGTCTTTAAACTTACTAAATAATCATTAAACCCTGACGGTACCATAAGGTCTAATCTTTAGCCGTTCATCCAAAAAAAGCATTTAGGTGCCTGTAAATTTTGGATATTTGTAGACATCATTTATATTTACGAAATAAATCGTATTAGTTGACATGAAATTAAGCAAATTACTTTTCGGAATTATTGTAACTATCATATTATCAATTAGTTATACATCAAAGGCGCAAAATATAACCATTGAGGGAACCATCATGGATAGTGCTATTAATAAACCATTGAACTACGCAACCATCTCTTTAGCCAATGCAAAGGATTCCTCTTTAATCAGTTTTACGAGAGCCAACGATGCCGGTTTTTTTCAAATTAAGAATGTACCAGCAGGTAAGTTCCTTATCTCTATATCTTATGTTGGGTATCAATTTACTTGGTTGGCTGTTAAAGCAGGTTCAACTCCAGTGTTGTCATTAGGTAATATTTATTTGCAAAATACTGCTACCATGTCTGCGGTTACCGTAACTGCAAGAAGACCACCTGTGGTTATTAATGGAGATTCTATTGAATTTAATTCAGAAAACTTCAAAACACAACCCAATGCAGTGGTAGAAGACATGTTAAAGAAAATGCCAGGCATTGAAGTAGATAAATCTGGAGGAATCACAGTAAATGGAAAATCAGTGAGTAAGGTATACGTGAATGGTAAAGAGTTTTTTACTGGCGATCCTAAGATGGCTACCAGAAATTTGGCAGCAGATGCTGTAGATAAAATCCAGATTTATGATAGAAAATCTGACCAAGCAATGTTTACAGGAATTGATGATGGTAATGATGAAACCGCCATTAATATTAAAACAAAAAAAGATCGCAAGCAATCCACTTTTGGTAAAGTAGGTTCAGCTTTTGGAACTCCAGGTAGATTTGATGGACAAGGCAATATAAATAGAATTAATAATGACGAGCAATTCTCCATCATTGCGACAGCTAATAATGTTAATAAACAAAATTTCTCTATGGGAGATTTTGGCAATTTTTCTGGTGGTGGTAGAGGTGGCGGTGGAGTTACCATCAATTTTACTGGTGGTGATGGAGGTACAGATGCCAATTCTAGAGGTGTTGCTGAAACTTATTCACTTGGAGGTAATTATTCCAATTTATTGAATGACAAAAAAATGGATTTTAATGCAAATGCTAATGGGAGTGATGTGTCGAGATTCAATACTAGTAATTCTTTTACGCAAAATTTAATTCCGGGAAATAATTTCAATAGAATAAGTAATTCGATTTCTGATACAAGAAATCAACAACAAAGATTTAATGTAACCATAGATAATAAAGTTTCTGAAACTTTTTCATTTAAGTATACGCCTAATGTATCTATCCAACATAATACTTCTAATAGTGAATCCTCTACCAATACTTTTTTCCCTGACGGAACACCTATTAACAAGACAAGTACCAATGCATCCAATGTAACAGATGCAACCAATATTTCTAACACTTTGTTATTGAGAAAAAGATTTGCAAAAAAAGGTAGAACCATCTCATCCACTATTACCCAAGGATTTAATGAATCATTGACAAACGGAAGTCAATTCACGGATCAGTTATTTTATACTGCAGGCATTTTAGTGAATGATTCTATTTTGGATCAACAAAATAAGCGTAAAAATTTAACCAACTCTTATTCCGCAAATATTGTTTATACAGAGCCCATTACTAAAAAATCTTTATTAGAGTTTAATGCATATTTAAATAGAAATAATAGTTCAACAAGTAGAAAAGTGTTTGATAAAAATATTGGAAATAATCAGTATGATTTATTAAATAAAATATTAACTAATGAATTTAACAGTGAATATACTTTTGCAGGTGGTGGAATGAATTATAGATTAAATCAAAAAAAGTACAATTTTTCTACGGGCTTCTCTTTACAAAATGCTATGCTCAATGGAATAAATACAACCATTAACACCAAGATCAAACAAGAGTTTAAAGATGTATTACCCTCTGCCAATTTTCAATACAATTTTTCACAAACACAAAATTTTAACTTCAACTACCGAACTTCTACCAACCAGCCTTCACTCACTCAATTGCAGCCTGTTTTAGATCAATCTAATATCAATAACCAAACCATTGGTAATCCCAATTTGAAAAGAACGTATAATCATAATCTTAATTTAAGGTTCTTCTCTACAAAGATATTAGCTCAAAGAAACTTCTTTGCATTATTGAACGCGCAAATTGCCAATAATTCTATTGTGAATTATGATAGTATTTTGCCCACCAGACAATTTATATCAAAGCCAGTTAACGTTAATGGTGTTTATAGAATTAATGGAACTATCAACTATGGCTTTGGCATTAAAAAATTATATTCAAGATTTAACTTTGGATTTAACGGTGGTTATAATAATAATGTAAATTATGTCAACGGGGCACTGAATACTACCATTATAAAATCTGTAGGTCCAAGTATTAACTACACTTATTCTTTAGATGAAATGATGGATTTGAATATTTCAGCTAGACACAATTACAGTATCACGAATAACCAAATAAATAGCGCCTTAAATACCAATTTTGTTACCAGAATATATGGTGCAGATCTTACTAATTATTTACCATGGGGTATAGTGTTGAATCAATCTATGAATTATACCATTAATGAGGGTAGATCACCCGGCTTTAATACAGCAGTGCCTATTTGGAATGCTAGCTTATCTAAATTCTTCTTAAAAAATAAAAGAGCGGAATTAAAATTAAGTGCATTTGATTTATTGAATAAAAATGTGGGTATTTCAAGAAATGTCACACAAAACCAAATTGTTGACCAGTCTTATAATGTAATTAATCAATATTTCTTAATTGGGTTTACTTATAGTCTACAAAAATCTGGACTAGGAGCTGGAGGCGGTCCAAGAGTGATGACCATGAGAATGAACTAATTTAAAATGTATCTTTAACAATATAAATAATCAACAATGAAAAAATTAATTTTTTCTTTTTTGCTTGTCACTAGCGTCTCTATTGCAGCAATTGCTCAAATGAAAGAAGGCAAGATTTCTTATGAAAGAAAAATAAACATGCATCGATTTATTACCGATCCAGAAATGAAAGCAAGAATTCCAGAGTTTAGAACAGATAAATTTGAATTAATATTCACTGAACAAGCTAGTTTATTTAGAACAGTTGTGGATGATGAGGCTCCAGATCCATTCGCTAATAATGGTGGTGACAGAGGTGGTGTGAGATTTAATTTTAGAATGCCAGAAACATCTACGTATACGGATATCAATGCTCAAATGCAATATGAATCAAGAGCCATGTTTGAAAAAACATTTTTGGTGATTGATTCTATGAAGCAAAACAAATGGAAGATTTCAGATGAAACAAAAACGATAGCGAAATATGTATGTAAGAAAGCAACTACTATGGTAGCTGCTCCTCAGCAAATGCGTATGCGAATTGGCAATGGACCTAGAGCTGCAGAAGACAGCGTAGCGCCAAAACCTAAAGAAGTAGAATTGGTTGTATGGTACACTGAAGAGATTCCAGTATCTGTTGGTCCAGACAATTATGCAGGTTTACCTGGCGCTATTTTAGAAGTGAATACAGACAATGGATCTAATGTAATTATGGCAACAGAAGTATCTACAAAATTCCCTAAAAAAGAATTAGTACAGCCTACCAAGGGAGATAAAATGAATAGAGCACAATTCCAAGATGCCATGAAAAAGATTATGGAAGATATGCAAAGAGGAGGTGGTATGGGAGGCATTAGAATAAGTAGAGGAGGGAATTAAAAGAAATCGTATTTCCACCCAATAACAATGCTGCGTGGCTCCCCTATATAATAGGAGTACGCAGCATTTCCTTTTACACTGAAGTTTCTGGTTGCCATTGTTGAATAAAATGCATTGCTAGCATTTAATACATGTAACCAAAATCCATGTTTTTTTATTGTATAGTTGGTTCTAAAATGAATTACATTAAAACCAGGGTATTTTGTTTGATTAATTTCGTCCATGAAATAACTGGATTGATGCTGCCATTCTATGGAACTATTCAAATGATTTGACCAATTGAATTGAAGCTGAGTATTTCCCCAAAATGCAGGAGCAGCACTCATTCTTTTACCACTAATATCTACACCCTT
>CANHUW010000018.1 GCA_947463975.1 Bacteroidota bacterium | reverse complement strand
TTTTGTTTTAATTGTTCTATACGAGACGCAAAATAAACGGATTTTTCAGGAAAAATAAAACTTAATTTAGAATATGTGTCTATTGCCTTACGTTTATTGCCCTGTTTTGCCCATATTTCGGCCATAGATTCAGTAATAACATCCTCTGCTTTATTGGCTTTCTCGGCTATGGCTGAGATCAATTTCTCTTGTTCCTCGACTATTTCTGGTGTATTTTGGTCTAATTCGGCATGTTTTAGCACTTTAAGCCATGCTGTGAAGCTTCTCAATTGCTTGGTAAATTTATCTTGGGGTACCTTGGTTAGGTCTATATCAATGCCCTGGGCGGCAAAATAATCTTTTTGAAGGGTAGGGTGCTCTTCGTGTTCAAAAGTCAATTTTTCTTCCTTTACAGGTTCTTGGAATTGGGCTAATTGTTCAGAAATCAGGTTGCTCAATTTTTCTGGGGCTTGTTGCTTTGTGTCGGGAACTTTGGTATGCATCCATTGATTTACGTGTAAAGCAGAAGGAAAGAAACAAGTGGTTTTTTGTAATTGAGCTTCAAAAAGTGGCGAGCCTTCTAATTGGTATTTTTTTGCCAATAACAAATGACTACTTGGACTAAAAGGGTATGCTTGATTTAATGCTTCCAATACACTGGTTTCAACCGATTCAAAATGGGTTGCACCAGTCCATTGTGTTAACAAATTTTGTAAAGCTTCTTCCTTCATATTCACTACCAATTTGAAAAAATTTGATTAAATATATCATCTGTTATATTACGAACAATATCCTCCATTAATTGTGCTTCAGCCTGACTTAAGCTAAGACTAGCAGCAAAATCAAAGTTTCTACTTACGTCAAATTCCTGTTCTTTATTATCTAAAGTTTTCTTTAAAATAACGTGCACTGTTACTGTTAGTCGATTGGTGCTGGCTTGCTTTTCAGATACACCCACTGTTTGTGATGGATCGTAGTTGGTGATGGTTGCATATATTTGATAATGTGCATCATCGCTGTTGGTTCTAGTCAATTTGGTTTGACCAATAATTTTTTGCTGCAATTTATCGTTTAACAAAGGGGCTAGCTGAGGGTTGATATACCTTGCCTTATTTTCGATAAATCCAATTTTAACCGTCTTTACATTATCAGGGATCACTGCATCTTTAAAGCTATAAATGCCACAACCTGACAATAGGGTGGAAACCATCAAGAGAAAGTTGAATCCAATAAAAGATAATTTATTCTTCAATGTCGTATTCTTTAATTTTTCTATACAAAGTTCTTTCACTAATGCCTAAATCTGTAGATGCATCTTTTCTTCTTCCTTTATGTTTCTTTAAGGCTTTTAAAATTAACTCTTTTTCTTTATCCATGATGTTTAAAGATTCGTCAATTTCATAATGGCTTGGTATTTCATTATCTATAATAACAGGCTGATGTTGAATTACAGGAACCGGCGCCGGAAGATTATTATTTTGTAAAGCTGCAGGGATTAGATCTTCTTTTAATTCATTTAAGATGGCCTCAGTTGAAAAATTATTTCCTTGTTTTGCCATATTAGGATTCTGTAATATCTCAAAAAACATTTTCTTTAGTTCATTTACATCTTTCTTCATATCAAAGAACAGCTTGTATAAAATCTCTCTTTCATTGGCAAATTCACCCACAGGAGTAGCGCCTGTAATTAAAGATCTATTTTGATCCTGTGGTTTAGGTAAAAATGTTGCGAGTGCATCTTCGTCAATATGTTCAGATTTACTCAAAACAGAAATTTGTTCTGCCATATTTTTTAATTCACGCACATTGCCTGGCCATGAATAAGTGGTCAGTAAGCTTCTTGCAGCTTCATCTAAAAAAATGGGTTTGGTTTTATATTTCTCTGCAAAGTCTACCACAAATTTTCTAAATAATAATGGTATATCTTCTTTTCTGTCTCTCAGGCTAGGCACTCGAATAGGCACAGTATTTAATCTATAATATAAATCTTCTCTAAACTTTCCTTTTTGAGTGAACTCTAATAATTCTCTATTGGTAGCGGCAATTACTCTTACATCTGTTTTTTGTACTTTGGATGAACCTACTCTTATAAATTCGCCCGTTTCTAAAACACGCAATAATCTTGCCTGAGTACCTAATGGCATTTCGCCAATCTCATCTAAAAAGATGGTACCACCATTCACTGTTTCAAAGTATCCTTTTCTACTGTCTACAGCACCTGTAAAAGAGCCTTTCTCATGACCAAATAATTCAGAATCGATAGTGCCTTCAGGAATAGCGCCACAGTTAACAGCAATAAATGGATTATGTTTTCTTGCAGAAAGGCTATGAATGATTTGAGAGAATACTTCTTTACCCACGCCAGATTCACCCACAATTAAAACAGTTAAATCTGTAGCTGCTACTTGCTCCGCTGTATTTAAAGCATGGTTTAGCGATGGCGTATTACCTATAATACTAAACCTGTTTTTTAATGCTTGTAAATCCATAATCTTTTAATTTTTTATGGCACCAATTAAAGTGCCCTTTGTAAAATGTGTTACTGTCACCATTGCATAATCACCTTTTTTTAAGTTGTGATGTTCTTTTGGAAACACGACCACTTTACCTTGACTATTTCTACCCATCCAATCTTGGTCACTTTTTTTACTTTCACCCTCAATCAATACTTCAAATGTTTTTCCAACATCTCTTTTGTTACTCTCGTTAGATAAGATCCATTGTTTGTCTACAATTTCTTGTAATCTTCTTTTCTTTACTTCTTCTGGAATATCGTCTTCGTATCTTTTTGCAGCTAAGGTTCCAGGTCTTTCAGAGTAAAAATACATATAGCTTAAATCGTATTGAGCCAATTCCATTAAGCTTAAAGTTGCTTGATGATCTTCTTCTGTTTCTGTACAGAATCCAGCAATAATATCAGAGGAAATACCACAATCAGGTATGATTTCTCTAATACGTGCTACTTTAGCTAAATACCATTCTCTTGTATAAGTACGGTTCATTAATTGTAACATTCTTGAGCTACCACTTTGTACAGGAAGGTGAATGTAATTACAAATATTATGGTATTGAATCATTGTGAACAATACATCATCTGTGATATCTTTTGGATGCGAAGTGCTAAATCTCACTCTCAAAGCTGGATCAATTGCGGCTACAGATGCTAATAATGCTGCAAAAGTTACCGATTCATTGGTTTCAGGATTGTTCCAATAATAGCTATCTACATTTTGTCCTAATAAAGTCACTTCTCTATAGCCCATATCAAATAAGTCCCTTGCTTCTGCAACAATACTATAAGCATCTCTACTTCTTTCACGGCCTCTTGTAAATGGCACTACACAAAAACTGCACATATTATTACAACCACGCATAATAGAAACAAAGCCACTAATTCCATTTCCGCCTAATCTAACTGGAGCAATATCTCCATAAGTTTCTTCTCTACTTAAAATAACATTCACTGCTTTTTGTCCGGTACCTGCTTCTTTGATTAAATCAGGTAGGGTCCTGTAAGCATCTGGACCTACCACAATATCTACCAATCTTTCTTCTTCCAATAATTTAGCCTTTAATCTTTCTGCCATACAACCCAAAATACCCACCAGTAAACCTGGTTTTGCTTGCTTCAATTTTCTAAATTCTGTAAGGCGCTTGCGCACAGTTTGTTCTGCTTTTTCTCTTACAGAACAAGTATTCACTAAAATCAAATCTGCCGCTTCTACATCTCTTGTGCTTCCATAACCATTGTTTTCTAAAATAGATGCAACTACTTCACTGTCTGCAAAATTCATTGCACATCCATAGCTCTCTACATAGAAAAATTGGTCAAATTTTCGATCCTTTCTTTCAGACATAAACGCCTCGCCTTGTCTTTTTTCATCATGTTCTCTTGCTCCTGTAGCGTATAGTTCCATTCGATATGCTGTTTGAACTGCAAATTTAATGTAAAAAACCATAATATGTCAACTTGTCAGCCCTAATTAAGCGCTTTCTGGAATATCTTTGTACAAAATAGCGAAGATGCGTAGATCCCCCTTGTTGGTGCTGTTGATTTTTGGTTTTAATAGCTTATTTGCCCAAGATCTAACCTTACTTAAATTAAGGACTGAAACCTCCAGAAGTATCAAAAAAGATGCAGATACCTCTAATTGGAACTGGAAGCAAGGTGGCATGTATAATTTTAATCTATCACAAAGTTCACTCAGTAACTGGGCTGCCGGAGGGGATAATTTTAATATGGCTATCAATAGCTTTTTCAACTACTATACTTTATTTAAAAAAGATAGACATGGTTGGGACAATAATTTTGATGTGAATTTGGGTTTTATTCAATCCACTTCTTTGGGCGGACGAAAAAATGATGATCGTTTAGATTTATTAAGTAAATACGGATATAAAATAGATACTACTGGAGTATGGTATCTTTCTGGTTTATTTAATTTCCGTTCTCAATTTTTTGATGGATATAGTTTTGGTGCCACACCTGTTTTTACCTCTAGTTTACTTTCACCAGCCTATATTATTTTATCTGCAGGATTGGATTATAAGCCAGACAATACACTCTCCATTTTCTTCTCCCCAGTGACTTCTAGAACTACATTGGTCTTAAACGAAAAGCTTTCCGCATTGGGCAAATATGGTGTGGAGCCTGGGCAAAAAGTCAATAGAGAAACTGGTTTATTTATCACAGTGAATTACAATAATACTATTCTACCAAATGTAACTTATAGAGGTCGTGCCGATTTTTTCTCTAATTATTACAATCAACCTGAGAATATAAATTTATATATGACCAATTTGTTCACTTTTAAGATTTTTAAGAATTTATCAGCTACTTATAATTTAGACTTGATCTACGATGATAAGATTCGCATATTTGGGCCACTTAAAAAATCCCCAGGGCTACAAATTAAAAGTATTATTGGTATAGGATATACAAAGAATTTACAACAAAAGAAGAAAGTCATCCCAAATACGATGAAAGTGATTAGTACTAACTAAGCAATCACTCTTAATGTATGTTTGATTTTATTGGCCTTGTGCGTTAGGTCTTGGTAGTCTTTACTAATTATGGTTACATGACCCATTTTTCTTCCAGGCTTGGTTTGTAGCTTGCCATATAAGTGTACAAATACATTGTCCATTTTTAACACTTCCTCTAAACCTTCATAAATAACATTTCCACTATAACCTTCAGCACCAATTAGGTTTACAATCGCAGAGGGCAAGATTTCATTGGGGTTACCAAGAGGAAGACCTAAGAGTATTCTCCAAAGCATATCGTATTGGCTACTATAATTTGCTTCAATGGTATGATGGCCGCTATTGTGAACCCTAGGGGCAGTTTCATTTACCCATACGTCACCTTCGCGATCGATGAATAGTTCCACTGCAAATAAGCCTGGGCTTTTTAAGCCGGTTACTACTTTTCTAGCAATGGCTTGTGCTTTCCATAATTGTTGCTCTTCTAATTTTGCAGGACTTATTTGATAATCCAATAAATTATATACTGGATCAAAAATCATTTCTGCAGTTGGATAAATCACCGTTTCTCCTTTTGTATTCATTGCAACTATCAATGCTATTTCTTTGGCGATGCTCACTTTTTGCTCTAAAACAGAAGGGGCGTTAAAACCTAATTCAATATCAGCTTCACTATTGATTACTTGCACCCCTTTACCATCATATCCACCTTCCCCTAATTTATGTACCGCAGGAAAAAAGTTAATATGATTTAATAAATCTGATTGATGTTGCGTGATATGAAAAGCTGAACTAGGAATTTCTTGATTTGCATAAAACTGCTTCTGCAAAATTTTATTCTTGATGATTCTTATGGCTGCAGGGGTAGGGTATACTTTTACGCCCTCTTTTTCTAATTGTTCTAAAGCATCTACATTCACCGCTTCAATTTCAATAGTCAATGCATCTAATTGTTTACCAAATTGGTATACTGTATCAAAGTCTTGGATATCACCCTTGGTAAAATGATGACATAAATGAGCTGCAGGGCAGTTACTATCTTTTTCCAAGACATAGGTTTGAACATCATAGTTAGCTGCTGCTTGTAGGAGCATTCTTCCCAATTGTCCACCACCTAATATACCTACCTTCATTGGATACTATTTATAAATTAAATTAGCTTTTAACAAAGATAAGGCACAATGCTTTAAATTTGTTTGAACTTATCAAAGTCTATGTTAAAAACACCCATTATATCGGTTCAACATCTTGTAAAAAATTATGGAGATTTTAAAGCAGTCAAGGATATTAGCTTTGAAGTTTATCAAGGGGAGATTTTTGGATTGTTGGGGCCGAACGGCGCAGGAAAATCAACCACTTTAGAAATTATTGAAACACTCAGGGAGAAAACCTCAGGAACGATTGTTGTGGATGGTATGAATTTAGATACCCATCCAGAATCTATCAAAAAAATCATCGGGGTTCAATTACAATCTGCTGGTTTTTATCCCAATTTGAATTTGGTTGAATTGATTGAATTATTTGTGGGCTTGTATCAAACAAATATTGAACCCATTGCTTTATTGGAAAAAGTAAATTTAGTGGATAAGGCAAAATCCAAATTCAAAGAATTAAGTGGTGGACAAAAGCAAAGATTTTCCATTGCCACTACTTTAATCAATCAACCTAAAATAATTTTCTTAGACGAACCAACCACAGGGTTAGATCCTCAAGCAAGAAGAAATTTATGGGATTTAATTAAAGAAATTAGACAGAACGGCACTACAGTGATTATTACCACTCATTACATGGATGAAGCAGAAGTGCTGTGTGATAGAGTAGCAATTATTGATAGTGGGAAAATTATTGCTATTAATACACCCAATGAATTGATAGATGAATTAGTGGCTTCTGGTTTTGAAAAAACCAAAGAAGTGAAGATGGCAAATTTAGAAGATGTTTTTATTCATAAAACTGGAAGAGCATTAAGAGAAGATTAAAATAAATAGTATGACAAAAGATCCAAGATACCCCATTGGCAAGTATGAAACGGCGCCTTATTCTGAAGCTCAAAAAAACAAATGGGTGAATGATTTACGCCATTTACCTAAAGACTTGGAGATGGCTATTCAAAATTTAGATGCAGCACAAATACAAACACCTTATAGAGAAGGGGGCTGGAAAGTGCAACAATTAGTGCATCATATTGCAGATAGTCATATGAATGCTTTTGCAAGATTTAAACATGGTTTAACAGAGGATGTTCCTACAATAAAGGCGTATGATGAAAATGCATGGGTGTCTATGGCAGATGCTTTAGATACGCCCATCAATTATTCCATTACTTTATTATATGCTTTGCATGAGCGTTGGGCTAATTTGTTAGTTAGTTTAACAGAAGCGCAATGGCAAAGAAAGATATTTCATTCTGGTAGAAATGCAGAAGTGAGTTTATGGGATTTGTTTGCAGTGTATGCTTGGCATGGCAAACACCATGTAGCACATATTACCACTTTAAGAGAAGAAAAAGGTTGGTAGTGGAGTTTCTTAAGGAGCAATTTCTAAGTAGGCCTGGAAACTTCAGCCACTAAAAAAATACTGCCCATTACAATGATCAAATCATTTGAATGGGCATTTTTATTGGCAGCCTCTATGGCTTCATTTACATTTTCATAAATAGTACCTTGGATACCTAAAATATGGGCTTTTTCAGCAAGCTCTATTGCTGGCATAGCTCTTGGAATATGTGCATTGGAAAAATAATATAGCGCATCTTTAGGGAGTAGTCCTAAAACTGCATCTACATCTTTATCTTTTACCATACCTGTGATAATATGTAACTGCTGGTATTGTAAAGTGGATAGTTGTTCTAATAAAGCGTGCATCCCATGTTCGTTGTGGGCAACATCTAAAAACAACTTGGGACTTTCTTGAATGCACTCCCATCTACCCATTAATCCAGTGGTTGCTTTGATTTGTTGTAAACCTCTTGTCACATGAGTATCATCTAATTTCCAGCCCATTTTTTTTAATAAATGTACGCATTGCAAAACGCCTCTGATATTTTTATATTGATACTTGCCAGGTAAATCACAGTCTATTGAAATTTGGTCGTACTCGAAATGGGCAGTAGTCCAATGATTGGTAAATGATTTGAATTGTAAAAAATCTTCTGCAAAATAGATAGGTGCGTTTAATTTGGATGCAGTTCCTATAAAAATATCTTTTGTTTCGGCAATTACCTCACTTATGACAATAGGTGTTTTTTCTTTGATAATGCCTGCTTTTTCAGCAGCAATTGCAGGTAGGGTATTTCCAAGTAAAGCCATATGATCCCATCCGATATTGGTAATTAAACTCAAAATGGGTTGTATGACATTCGTACTATCTAATCTTCCACCTAAACCAGTTTCAATAATGGCGATATCACATTGTTCTTGTTCAAAATAATCAAATGCCATACCTACGGTTATTTCAAAAAAACTAGGTTCAATTGCTTCGATGAGGGGTTTTACTTTATTGGTAAAATTTGTGACAAATGTTTCGGGGCACATTTGTCCATTTACTTTGATTCTTTCTCTAAAATCATATAAGTGAGGAGAGGTATATAAACCAGTTTTGTAGCCAGCGGCTTGAAAAATACTTGCTAGCATATGACTAGAAGAGCCTTTGCCATTGGTCCCCGCAATATGTATACAAGGATATTTTTTTTCAGGGTTGCCTAAAAAAGAACAAATTGCCAATGTATTATCTAGATTATTTTTAATCGCAGCAGCACCAATCCTATTGTACATTGGTAGTTTAGCATATAAATAATCTAAAGTGTCTTGATAAGTGGACATATGTATTAATTGTTCACTTCAAATTTGAACTTCACTGTAACAGTAGAGCTGTGATCGCTTGTGTTGAAATTAATCTTAGTCAAATAGTCTACAATAGCTCTTTTGTATTTTGTATCGTTAGATGATGAGCCTCTTACAATTTGTATAAATCTACCTTGACCATTTGGGCTCACTTCAATTTCGGCATAAATTGTTGCAGGTTCTACATCACCATTGAAAGAATAGGCTTTTGTAATTTTTCTATCCCCCTTGGTAACAAATGGACCACCAGTGCCTGTATAAGTATTGCCATTAATACTTCCGTTTGCAACACCTTGGTCACCTTTACCTCCAGCAATGCCTTGGTCTTTCACATTATTATAACTGTCTTGGTTATTTCCACCTTTCCCATTACCACCAGCATATTTTCCCATCACAGCTTTTGGTTTTGAATTCGTGGGGAGCGGAGTGGCTTTGATATTTTTATTTTTTCCAGAAGCAATATTTTCGTCATTATCATCACTAGCTCCATTGTTTACTTTGATCGACTGGTTATTGGCACTTGCTTTGGAGAATTTATTGGCACCTACTTCGGGTGCAGGCGCATCTTTACTTAATGGCGGTATTGTTCCTTCGCCAGTTTCACTGTTACCCAAATTTACTTCCATGAATTGTGGTTCAGGAGGGGTGATTGTGGGGGCTGCCTGTTGCCATTGAAGAACAATAAATATAGATGCTAATCCTACACAAATGACGATGGTGTAGATAGCTGCCTTAATATTTTTTGATTGTTCAAAGCTTAATTGCATAGCTTAAAATTAATGTAAAAAAACATCATAACCCAATCTACATAAAGTGGCAATGATGACGATCAAGAAAAAGGTTCTTATAAATTTATTACCTTTTTGAATAGCCATCTTAGAACCTAAGAATCCACCGACTGCATTACAAATAGCCATCGGAATGGCTATGCTCCAAAGAATCGATCCTTTTATCATAAACAAAACAATAGAGCCTAAATTAGTAGCCAGATTCACCACTTTGGCATGTGCGTTGGCTTGTAAAAAATCAAATCCTAACCAACTAATAAATGCCAACACCAATAGACTACCTGCCCCCGGGCCAATGAATCCATCATAAAATCCAATCAGCAAACAAATGGCAGCACCCTTGTACCAAGGGAAACTAGTTTCTTTAACTATGGAAGAAAGTCCTAAATCTTTTTTGGTATAAGTGTAAACAGCAATCACCACTAAAACAAAAAAGATGACTGGCTTCATGAATTGATTGCTAACCAGTGTTAAACAATATGAACCAGTGAATGCAGCGGCGAATGCTATGCCGGTAAATAATACAAGACGAGCAGCTGGGACAGGCGCTTTTTTTAAATATTGTTTAGCAGCAAATAAAGTGCCGGTAAAACTGGGGATTTTTAAAGACCCAATCACTCTTGCCACTGGTTCGTTAGGAAACATGATCAGTCCCGCAGGTGTTTGAATTAATCCCCCTCCACCTACGATAGCGTCTACAAAACCAGCTAAAAATGCAATTCCACAAAGAAGTAGGATAGTTGAACTCATTTATTTGGAAGCAGTTTGTTCTACAATAGTTTTATCACTAGTTGGCCAAGTATTGATGAATATTCCCACAATAATAATTAATCCACTGGTAATTTGTGCCTTATTAAAAGTCTCACCTAAGAAAAAAACTGCTTCATAGGAACTTAACAATGGAGCAAGGGTCGCAAATAAGGCAGCTTTTCCTGGACCAATTTTTTGAATAGCCATATTCCAAACTAAATAGGAGATGGTAGAATTTCCAATTCCAATATATAAAACAATCCAAAGTAATTGGGTATTATATACAACAGGTTGAATGTATTTCATTTCAAATATTGCAGCGGGCAATAAAAAAACAGACCCCAAAGTAAAAATGCAAAATAAAAAGGAGGTGTTTGAAATACCAGACGGCTTCTTTCTTACAAAAACATTGTAAGTTCCAAAACAACAACCTGCAATAATCATTAATAAATCACCAAGGCCAATTTTAAAATGAAGTATATTGATTAAATCTCCTTTGGTTAACAAATAAATGGTACCAAATATACTTAGGGCCATTCCGGTAATATTTTTCCAATGAAGTTTTTCATGAATCAATGCTGCGCCTAATAATGCAGAAACTACAGGGTGCACCGTTGATCCAAACAAAGCCATATTAATTGCTGTGGTGTGATGTCCAGCTGTATAAATCAAGGTATTATAAATAGCAATACCTATTAATCCCATTAAAAAAAAGTACAATTTATTTTGCTTAAAAATGGGCCATTCTTTTTTGATGGCAACATAAGCAAATGGCAACATGGAAATACTTGCAATGGTCCATCTAAAAAAAGCCAAACTAATTGGCCCTGCCAAATGAATAGCATATCTAGATACAATAAAATTACCAGACCAAATAACGGTACTAGTAATGGCTAGTATAGCGCCTAATTGATTTTGTTTTCTCAATGGTGCGCAAAGTTTTGATTAAAATCTCCTTTGATTCTCTCCATGGGAGGATTGAAGTAACCAAATTTTAAGTCTGGGAATTCTTCTCTAATCAACTCCATCATTTGTTTGATGCCCATGAGCTCATTTGTTTCTATCACATTGATTTTTCCTAAATACCAATCAGGATCAATATTGAAATTTCTCCATTGAATCATTTTCAAATCGGTGTCTATGATTAATTTCCTCAAAGCTTCGTATTCTTCTTCGCAATCTGTCATACCTGGGAAAACAAAATAATTAATACTAGTCCATTTGCCGGCAGCACTCATTACTTTTAAACTTTCTACGATATCACTAAATTGGTAATTATTAGGTCTATAATATGCGGTATAAATATTTTCTCTTGCAGAGTTTAAACTAACTCTTATACTATCTAATCCTGCTTCTGCTAAAATAGCCACTGCTTTTGGATTAGATCCATTGGTGTTAATATTAATACTTCCTTTATCGGTATGCTTTCTGATTTCAATAATCGCTTCTTTGATGGTCTCCCACATTAACAAGGGTTCTCCCTCACATCCTTGTCCAAAACTTACAATAGGGAAAGGGGCATTCATTAAATGGGGAACAGTATATTCTACTACTTCGGCAGCAGTTGGTTTGAAAGTCAATCTATCTTGCGTAGAAATAATTTCTTCTTCTTGTGGTTGAAATGAGATACATCCAATACAATTTGCATTACATGCTGGTGAAATGGGGATAGGGCATTCCCATCTACCCATGGCAAAATTTCTTGCTGCAGGACAATCATAGGTTTGGCAACAATTATCCATCAAATGCTTCACCAATCTATTTTGATTAAATGCTTTTAATAAATCTTGCGTTCCTGCGTCAATAATTTCTTGATCATACCCTTCACAATCCTGTCTAATATCTTGTTCTATTCTAACAGCTGGCACATAGTTTTTTCCATCTAACCAACCCACTGCAGTATAGCAAAACAATGGCAAAGTGGGAGCATCTTCTGATGTCTCATAGGCGGCAACGTATAAACCTGTATGAGCTGGTGGTATAAAAGCCGCAACAGCCCAACCTTTTTCACAAATGCGCATTTCGCCCGTTTCCACATCGATACCAATCCCTCTTCTGCCAGGTAATTCGTATAAATTTCCTCCATTGGGTAACTCTATCCAATCTTCCTCAGGAACGGGATATGCATCCCATCCTGCTCGACCTGCAACATATAAACTGGTGTCTTCAAAAATATTGCCCTCGCCATCGGAATATAAAATATAAGGAGATTGTTGTAGTGACATAAAGTAAAGGTACTATTTTGACAATTGTTCTGAACAAAAACCATTGAATTCAGCTTCAATGGTTGGAGTTACAGGTTCGTTAATATCTTTTTGAATCAATTTATTGTTCTTGAAATCTATGGTCAATACATTGTCTTTAATGATGACGTTTTGTAATGCGGACCAAGGAACATATTTTTTAGGAAAAGTGTTTAATACAACGCCAGCTTCATCAAACGCAATTTCAGAAGGGAACTTCACTTGTCTTTCAAATAAAGCAGCAATTAAGAATACTCCTGCAATAATTAAGCCATTGGGTTGCAAATACCATCCCCATGAGGCAAATAATAAACCCAATCTATAATAGGGTAAAACACCTCTTTTACGCTGATAAACACAAAAAATCCACCAACTTATAACGCTGGCTGTGATAGCAATTAACAATGCTGGATGAGGATATATTCCTTTGATGATGGAGTAAATAAAGCTAATTGTTGAAACAAAAAGCATAAACTGGCTCATTCTGTCAACATTCTTAAAATCGGGACTTTTACAAACAATAATATAGTCAAAAACACGCATAAGTGGTTAATTACGAATTGAGTAAATATTGGTGCAATTTAAGACCATTTGGTTAACTTTGCGTTATGAAGAAAACACATATTATTTTATTGGTCTTAATTGCAGCTGCAATTGTTGTATTGATAAGCTATACGGGTGATTTGAGCAGCTACGAAACAGTAAGTTCTGCAAAGCAAAAACAGGGCAAATTTGTGAATTTGATTGTAAAAATGGATAAAACCGTTCCTGTTCAGTATGATCCTATTAAAGATCCAAATTATTTAAAATTTAATGTGCAAGATAGTTTGGGAGGAAAAATTAGCGTGGTATATCATAACACCATGCCAACGGATATGGAAAAATCTGAAAGACTCGTTCTAAAAGGGAAGGTTCAGGGAGATGTTTTTGAGTGTTCAACCATTGTGATGAAATGTCCTTCAAAATACAAGGACAATCCAACTGCAATGAAAGAACAACCTGAAACCTTATCAAATTAAATTGATTACATGAACACTGCAAGCAATCCTGCAACCCTACAATATATTGGCGAACATTTATTACCTGGTCAATTTGGTTATTTCTTCACGCTACTTTCATTAGTAGCATCTTTTGTGGCAAGTTTTGCTTTTGCAAAAGCATTTTATGCAACCAACCTAGACGAAGAAAAATCTTGGAACAAATTAGCCAAGATGGCTTTTGGAATTGAAGTAATTACAGTGGTTGCTAGCTTCGTTATTTTAACTTATGTGATCACGAATCATTTGTTTGAATATAAGTATGCTTATTCTCATAGTGATAAGTCATTGTCTTTTGAATATTTATTGAGTTGTTTTTGGGAAGGACAAGAAGGAAGCTTTTTATTATGGAGTTTCTGGCATTGTGTGTTGGGTATGATTATTATGTACAAAGTAAAGTGGAGACCTAATGGGGTGATGATGACTTTAAGCTTTGTTCAATTCTTATTGGCATCCATGGTGATCGGAGTATTTATTTTTGGAGCAAAAGTGGGTTCAAGCCCCTTTATATTATTAAGAGAAGAAATGAACTGGCCTATTTTATCTAGACCAGATTATTTACAATTTATTAAAGATGGTACTGGATTAAATACAACACTTCAAAACTATTGGATGGTAATTCATCCGCCAGTTTTATTCTTGGGTTTCGCATCCACCACCGTTCCTTTTGCTTTTGCGGTGGCTGGTTTATTAAAAAAAGACAATGGCTGGATGAACCATGTTTTATCATGGTCCAATTTTAGTGCAGGTATATTAGGTTTAGGAATTATGATGGGTGCTGCATGGGCATACGAGAGCTTAAACTTTGGCGGCTATTGGGCATGGGATCCAGTAGAAAATGCATCT
>CANHUW010000017.1 GCA_947463975.1 Bacteroidota bacterium | reverse complement strand
TATGTGAGCGTTAACACAGGTAATGCTGTAGATGGCAATAGTTTACCCATTGAAAAAGATAAAGCAGACGAAGCATTTGCATCAGCAATGTGTATAGGTTGTGGTGCTTGTGTGGCAGCTTGTAAGAATAGCTCAGCTATGTTATTCTTGAGTGCAAAAGTTTCTCATTTGGCATTATTGCCTCAAGGCGCCCCTGAGAGAAAATCTCGTGTATTAAACATGGTAGCACAAATGGACAAAGAAGGATTTGGTTCTTGTACCAACACTGGCGCTTGTGAAGCAGCTTGTCCAAAAGAAATCTCTATTGCTAACATTGCTAGATTGAATAAAGAATATATAGGTGCAAGCTTAACTTCAGAATAGTTATTGCTCCATGTCGAACACCTATTTTCAGTTCAAGGAATTTATCGTGCATCAGGAACATACCGCAATGAAAGTATGTACTGATGCATGTTTTTTTGGTGCATGGGCTATTGATAAAGAAACATTGCAAAAAGCCTCTTCTGTATTAGACATTGGAACCGGCACAGGTTTATTAAGTTTAATGGTAGCTCAAAAAAATAAGCACGGTAAAATAACTGCTGTTGAAATAGAACCTAATGCAGCGAGTCAAGCAGTTTCTAATTTTACATTAAGTCCTTGGAAAGAAAGATTAGCATTGGTAAATGCTTCTATTCAAAATTTTGCATCCACCACTTCTGCTACATTTGATTGCATAATTTCTAATCCTCCCTTTTTTGAATCGGATCTACCCTCCCCCAACGACAATAAAAATTTAGCAGCACATAGTGTAGCATTGCCTTGGGAAACATTTGCACAAGTAGTTTCAAAACTATTAAATGATGATGGTTGCCTTTATGTAATCATTCCATCTATTCGTGCGTATACCATGCAAAAATTAATGGTTACCAATGGGATACATTTAATAGAAGAAACTACTGTTTTTAATAAAGAAAAGCAATTGCCTTTCAGAAGTTTTTTACAATTTAAAAAAGTAACAGAAAAACCAGCCAGCATAGAAAGAAATAAGTTGTACATCAAAGATCCTACGAATGAATACACAGATACATTCAAAAGCTTACTAAAAGCGTATTATTTACAATTTTAGTGAATCGCGTAATTAGCCAAGTAGTTATAATGAACGGTAAGTTCTCCTTTATCTAACATAGTGGCTTTTTCAATAATAGGATTCCCCCCTTTTACTAAATCTCCTAATACATATTTAATTAATTGTTCGCCAAAGAATCTACTAGCATCTCTTGGTAATTCGTTGGGCAAATTACCCACAGCCATAATATCAACACAGTTGTAATTGTATGGATTACATTTTTCACAAGAGTCTAATTGCACACCATATATTGGATCTTCTGATGTTGCATCGCCTAAATTACAAGGCACACTTCCAAATGCATCGTCTGTGATATCTGCAATCGTAGTTAAAACCGTATTTTCTTCTCTTAAGTCAGCTAAAGTAAATAAAGGCGGAATACCTTTTTCCCAATATACCCCATTCATCAAAATTTTTGCATGAGGAAGATATTCTTTAAAAAGACATTCATAGTTTGCTGGATCTTCATGAAAATCGTTTCTTTCATAAGTTCCATTATCTTTTCTTTGGTACAAATCTTTTCCTTTTAAATGCACATATACGGGATATGGGTAAGTTCTAGATTTGAATTCGTCTGGCTCTACTTGTTGCACATCCATCAAATTCATGATTTCTAAAATTCCATGCGCTACCCTTCCAGAGCCAGTTACTGCAATTTTAATAGGGGGTAATTTTAATCCAAAATAAGTATGAATTAACTCCATATAATCTTTCACATCTTTGACCCTACCCAAAGAAAATTCTTTGGTTCTATTACCATAAGCCATGATGCCATTGTGCGCACCTACAATACCCGCAAAAAATCCAAATCCAATTAATCTTTGGCCATCTTCATGCTCAAGACATTCGTAATCAATAAGGGTAATATTTTTATCCATCATGGCATGAAACAATGCCTGATTATATGATTGTGCTTTTTTAGTATGTGAAAAAAATAAATAAGTTTTGTTAGGGATCAACTGTGATTTTGGAACTTCTTTAATCCCTAATAAAATATCTGCAGCAGTAATATCATCTACCACTTTAATGCCTACTCTTTGGTATTCTATGTCTTTATAGCATCTATTCGTTGATGATTCTACCAAAATATCCCAATCCGGGTGTTGTTCCAACAACCATTTACATTGTTTAGGGGTTAATGCCACCCTGTTATCGCTAGGAACTTTTCCTTCTTTAATAAGGCCTAATACAGGCATTTTGGTAATTTTACACAATATACGAAATTAGACAATGGATTATTTTGCATTATTTGGACTTTCAATTGGTTTTCAAGTAGATACGAACAAATTAAGGGCAGCTTTTATGGATATACAAAGAGCTTCGCATCCTGATAAATTTGCGCAAAGCAATGCTTATGAGCAAGAAGAGGCTTTGGAAAGATCTGCCTTAGCCAATAAAGGATTTTCTTTATTGAACAATAAAGAACAAATATTGCCTTATGTATTGGAATTGAAAGGGATTATCACACCGGAAGAGAAATACGCATTATCCCCTGCTTTTTTAATGGAAATGATGGAGCTAAATGAAGGGTGGATGGAAGCAGATAATGAAGCTACTAAACAAAGCATTTTAGATCAAATTAAAGCAATACAAGATGAAATCTTGGAACCTATTAAAGACTATTTGGAAATGGATCAAATCGATTCTATTGCCCAAGAAACAATGCTGCAAATAAAAGAGTATTACTACAAGAAAAAATACCTCGATCGTATTTTGGCAGAATTCCGCTGATAGCGTAATATTGCATCCCGCTGAGCACAAAGGTGCAAAAATGCCCAGATGGCGGAACTGGTAGACGCGCTAGACTCAAAATCTGGTTATCGCAAGGTAGTGCAGGTTCGATTCCTGTTCTGGGCACAAACCCTGTCACGAAAGTGACGGGGTTTTTTAATGCGAGAACGTTTCGAGCTCGCTCGAATAAGTTTGAGCGTTAAAAAACCCAAGCAGCTGCGAAGCAGTTGCGGAAGGGTTTGGGTAAGCCCTCCTTTGAGGAAGTCAGCGCTAGCTGACAGTCCTGAATGGACAAAAAAAATAACCCCCAATTGCTTGAGGGTTATTTAACAATTTCAATTGAAATTTATTTCAAATCAAATCTATCCAAATTCATCACTTTATTCCATGCTGCTACGAAGTCATGTACAAATTTTTCTTTTGCATCATCACAAGCATACACTTCTGCTAAAGCACGTAATTCAGAATTAGATCCAAAGATTAAATCCACTCTTGTACCAGTATATTTAACTTTACCAGTTGCTCTATCACTGCCTTCAAAAATTCCTTTCGTAGCACTCTCTTTCCAAGTTGTACCAAAGTCAATTAGGTTTGTGAAAAAATCATTCGTTAAAGTTTCAGGCTTGTCTGTAAATACACCATGATGAGAACCATCATAGTTTGTATTAAGAACACGCATACCTCCAACTAATACCGTTAATTCAGGAGCTGTTAAAGTTAATAACTGAGCTTTATCAATTAACATTTCTTCTGGAGATACCAATGTTCTTGCTTTAATATAATTTCTAAAGCCATCAGCAATTGGTTCTAACACTGTAAAAGAAGCAACGTCTGTTTCTGCTTCTGAAGCATCTGCTCTACCAGCTGTAAAGGGAACTTTGATATCATGACCCGCATTCTTCGCTGCCTTCTCAATGGCAGCAACACCACCCAATACAATCAAGTCAGCTATAGATACATGCTTAGATCCAACATTGAATGCTTTTTGAATTGCTTCTAATGCATCTAATACTTTAGATAATTGTGCAGGATGATTAGCAGCCCAATATTTTTGTGGAGCTAATCTGATTCTTGCACCATTTGCACCACCACGTTTATCTGATCCACGGAAAGTAGAAGCAGAAGCCCATGCTGTAGATACTAATTCACTAATAGATAAACCAGCAGCAAGAATTTTTGTTTTTAAATCTGCAATATCCTTATCATCTATTGTTGATTTGGTTGCAGCTGGAATAGGATCTTGCCAGATTAACACTTCAGATGGAACTTCTGGTCCAGTATAACGAGAACGTGGTCCCATATCACGATGCGTTAATTTAAACCAAGCTCTTGCAAATGCATCTGCAAATTGATCTGGGTTTTCATAAAATCTTTTAGAGATAGGTCCATAGGCTGGATCTAATCTTAACGCCAAGTCTGTAGTTAACATGGTTGGCGCATGTTTGATAGATGCATCATGAGCATCAGGAACAGTTCCAGCACCTGCGCCAGCCTTAGGCTTCCATTGATGTGCTCCTGCAGGACTCTTCGTTAATTCCCACTCAAAGCCAAATAAGTTTTCAAAATAATTATTACTCCATTGTGTTGGTGTAGTTGTCCAAGCTCCTTCTAAACCACTAGTAATTGTATTTACACCATTACCTGAGCCCATGGTATTCTTCCAACCAGTTCCTTGCTCTTCAATAGTCGCAGCAGCTGGTTCAACTCCAACATATTTACCTGGATCACCTGCACCGTGTGTTTTACCAAAAGTATGACCACCTGCAATTAATGCTACAGTTTCTTCATCATTCATGGCCATTCTTGCAAATGTTTCACGAATATCTTTTGCTGAAGCAATCGGATCAGGATTACCATTAGGTCCTTCTGGATTCACATAAATCAATCCCATTTGCACAGCGGCTAATGGATTTTCTAATTCTCTATCTCCCGAATATCTTTTATCTCCTAACCACTCGCGCTCCTTTCCCCAATAAACATCTTCTTGTGGTTCCCAAACATCTTCTCTACCACCAGCAAAACCAAAAGTTTTAAAGCCCATTGATTCTAATGCACAATTACCTGCTAAGATCATCAAATCGGCCCAAGACAATTTCTTGCCATATTTCTTTTTGATAGGCCATAACAACAAACGTGCTTTATCTAAATTGGTATTATCAGGCCAGCTATTTAAAGGAGCAAATCTTTGCATACCTGCACCTCCGCCACCTCTGCCATCTGTTGTACGATAAGTACCCGCAGCATGCCATGCCATTCTGATAAAGAAAGGTCCATAATGACCATAATCTGCAGGCCACCAATCTTGAGAAGTGGTCATTAAATCATAGATATCTTGTTTTAAGGCTTTATAATCGATAGAATTAAACTCTTTTACATAATCAAAAGAGCTATCCATAGGATTAGTCAAGTTAGAATGTTGACGAAGAATGTTTAATTTAAGCTGATTAGGCCACCAATCTTGGTTTCTTGGTCCATTTCCTGCACCACTTTGAGTTGGGGTTGCTGAAGCTCCTGTGAAAGGGCATTTAGCACCATCTTTAGACATGTTTTCCATATTAATTCTAGTGTTTTATAAGTTTATTTGTAAAAATAATAGATTAATGTAATCTACTCTTATATAACACGGAAAAATTACAAATGTTTGAGAAAAACTTATAAATAAATTAGATTCCTCCAACAATTTTAGAGGTACTTCTATACAAGTAATTGTTGTAAATATGACGTCTTGCAAATCTATCTGGAGTATCAGCATTCACCAATTTGATATAAATTGCTTTTGGAACACCATAATACTCATATTCATTTCCATCTGAAAATACCACTCTTAAAATTTCAGATTTAAATTCAAAGTCATCTATGCTAGCGTCAGTAATAGTAGCTGTATATTCAGTCAAAGTAGCTTCATGGGTTTCTGGATGTACACTTACCAAGAAATGATAAGAAGCAATCAATTTAGTTGATTTCTCTTCTGCCATTTTCTTGGATTCTTCACTGTCCTGAAATTTATCTGGATGCCACTCCATCATGATCTTTCTGTATACTTTCTTAAGATCACTTAAAGTAGCTTTATCGTCCACCCCTAAAATAGCTCTATGTCTGTCAATTCGCTTCATAAATCAAATATAATAAGCCGCGAAGATAGATAAATAAACCTACTGCACACTCATCTTATAAACAGTTTTACTATTGTATTGTTGGCCAGGCTTTAAAATGGTCGTTGGAAAATTAGATTGATTGGGTGAATTAGGGAAATGTTGTGTCTCCAAGCAAAGTGCATGATGTTTAAGTAATGGTGCACCTGATTGATCTTTAAATTTACCATCTAAAAAATTACCTGCATAGAATTGCAAACCAACTTCTGTAGTACTTACTTGCATATTTCTTCCAGATGATTTGTCATATAATTGTGCATTAACTGATAATTCTTCTTTCTTTTTTGAAAGCACCCAATTATGATCATACCCTCCAGCCACCTGCTGAATCCTTTCCCCGATGACTTTGGATGTAGTAAAATCAAATGGAGTATTATTGACTTTTTCTATGATACCAGTGGGAATTAAACCATCATCTACTGGCGTAAAGCCATCTGCCTTAATTTGTAAATAATGATTGAGTATAGACTGATTAAAATCTCCTGATAAATTATAATAAGTATGATTGGTTAAATTGATTGGAGTTGGTTTATCAGTGGTTGCTTTATATTCAATGATTAATTCATCCGAATTGGAATATCTATAAATCACATCAACAATTAAATTACCTGGATACCCTTCTTCACCATCTTTACTTACATAGTGCAATTGTATACTAGAATCATTTAATACGGTAGGCGTCCAAATTACTTTATCAAATCCCAGAATGCCTCCATGTAAATGATTTGAACCGTTGTTAGTAGCCAATTGATAATTTGTATTATTAAATGAAAATTTTCCTTTTGAAATTCTGTTGCCATACCTGCCAATTAAAGCACCAAAATAAGGAGGATCTTGTAGATAATTTGAAAGACTATCTAAACCAACTACAACAGAAGCCAATAAACCTTTTTTATCTGGAACTGTCCAATTGGTTACAATGCCTCCATAATTGGTGATTTTTACAAAATGTCCTTTTTTATTCGTAATGGTAAAAAGCCTTACAGGATCATTTTTAATACGCCCATAATTAGCAACTACAATGTGGGATTTTTGATTTTTCTTTAATTTATCTGCAAGCACTTTTATAAAATACCCTCCAACAACACTTCTAGCCTGAAATCCAATTTGTTTTGCATTTAAAGTTTCATGCCAATCACTTAATGGAACTTTAGAACTGGTATTTAAAGCAAATTGATGAACTGGAAGAATCAAAGCTTTAAAGTCTTTCTCATTGTTTGCCAAACTTGCTGTTCATAATATCCAATCCGATTTTGTATAGGTTTTTCTACTATCAAGAGGTAAACCATACTCATTTTGCTTAGTTAAATAATAAGCTATTTCTTTATTATAAACAGATTGAGGAAATAAATGATAGCCCAATATTTTATCCCATATTAAATTATACTTCTGACTCCAGGTATTTTTATCATTATAGGTTAATGCAAAATGATCTCCTGCATCCGCTAATGTTTGCCACTTTTTAGCAAAATCATCTGCCATTGAATGATACTTCATTGCTATTTCTTTTTTACCTAGCATATCTGCCATCACTGCATATGACTTAATTCCGACAATAGCTTTTATAGCAAGATTTGCATTTCTAGCCAAATGACCAGCAAAATCATCTGTACACAATTGATTCGCTGGATCTAAGCCCTCTTTTTCTAAAAAATTTACCCAAGTAGTTAAACTCTCCCAATGTTTTAAAGCAAAAGATCCTGATTGCTCTATAGAACAAATTGCTCCTGCAAGTATGATCATATTCCCAGATTCTTCAACTGGCATCCCTTCTGGATAGGTTTGACCGTTAGCAATGGGATAAGTTCCTAAATCATGTGCTGCATAAGGTTGTTTATATAAACCACTTTTTTCGCTGAAATAAAAGATGCCATTTAACATCCCTTTTAATAAAGAAGGATTATATAACAAGTAAAGTGGCGCCGAGGGATAGGTTACATCAACTGTATTGATACTCCCATTTGAAAAATTTTCTTTAGATAAAAACAACAGATCTCCATTTTGTGTGCTTTTTACCAAACTATGGGCTGCTATAGATTGTCTATAAGCCATAATACAAAGTTCTGCATACTCTTTTCCTCCAGATGCATAAGCCTCATTCCAAATTTTTTTATCCCAATGATTACACTGATTCATAACTGAAACATATTCACTTTGAGCTCGAAGTAATAATTTCTCCATGGTAATATCTTTTTCAAGCTTCCACCATGGCTTTAAATTTTCTTTAAAATATTGTACTTCGAACAATTGATCAAACCCAATCATTAATAGATGAGATTGATCTTTATCCCCCACTAATTCCTCATTGAACAAAGTGGTCAACTCATACGAATTAATAGCATTGGAAGATTTTAATATGAATTGATTTGCTTCATTTTTAGAAGAAGCAATATAACCATACCCCCAATCTACCCTTAAATTATCACCTGATTTTTTAAGGATGGGTTGTTCTATAGAACCAGCTTTTAATACTATCAAATTTCCCAAGACATATTGCTTTGCTTCAACACCCTGGTCAGGGGTATTCACCACAAAATCGCTGGATGCACTGAATTTAAATTGTACCTTATGCTTCTTCCCATCATTAGCTTTGGCTGATAGTTTAATATAAGTAATTGGCCTAGATAATAAATTTAAATTACTAATAATTAAAGGGGAAGTGAACACTATCGAAACATCAACATTATCACAAATAAATTGATAAATAGATTGTGTAGCTGTAATCTCCATTTTTTTTTGAATAGCTACTTTAGCATTATTCTTTCCAATCAAAGAGTATGCAATACCATCAACTTTAATTTCTCCATGCAAGGCGTTTTCAGCACCAGTCCAATGTTTGGTATTTTGATTATTTAAAGTATCGCTAAAAGACCAAATACTGAAATATGGACTATGCGTAATTAATGGATAAGCAGGCGCTTTTGCAACCTGTGCGTAAATCGTCCCAACATAAGAAAAGATAAATACAGTAATTGTTACCAGTTTCAATAATTTCATATAATTAGTTTTTTAAAATTCTCACGCCAAATACCCTTCCTGCTGTTTTTCCATGATTGGCCAAGATGGTGATTTTACTATTTTTATTAGATTCAATAATAGGCAAAGGATATTCAATATCATAAAATCGACCGGTAATACCACCCTCCCACTCCACTGTTGTGAGGTATTGATCATTTACTAAAATATCAAATTTTCGGCCCTTGTCATCCCCTATATAAGTTAACAATAAGCTACATTTTTCATGAGCAACTTGTTTCATATAAAACTGAAAATGATTATTCAATCTTGCTTCCCTCCCCATTCTTCCTACTGCATCACTTACATAGGATTTTTCAGTGGCTACTAATTGATGATCTCTTTCAGGTTGCATTTCACCAATCCTGAATTGATCAATAGTTCTTGATTCAATTTGTTGAACTCTTATTTTTTCTGCTTCATACTCTTTTTCTTTAAGCACCCATTCTGCTGTAGTGAATTTATCCCAGTATACACTATAATAATCATCATTAAATGCATATAAAGGCATCATTTGAATGTCTTTTGGTTTTCCAATTGCATTCCACTTGAAGATTAATGCCTCTTGACTAGTTTTGTTGATTTTATCTAAGGGATTTGTATCCATAATTACAGGAGTGCCAAAAACAGGATCAGGCATTGATTTGCCTAAGTGACCAGCAAGTACAACAGGTCCATATAAAAATGCAATACGATTTTCATTATCAGGCATAGATTCTTTATATAAATGCATATCAAATACAATATGTAATGAATCATTGTTATTCCATTGTCTATTGACAATCATGAAACCATTTTTATCTTGGGAGTAATTATAGCTTACATTGTTTACCATTAATTTAACAGACCTGCTCCAGGATGGTTTACGAATTTTGATAGCAAATTTTTGTGCTTGTTTTCCTTGATAAATAATTGTTGAAGTATTGCTATTAGGAAAAGAGGTTGTTTGTATAATTTTAGATTTTTTTGCAGACCAGTTTAATTCAGATGGAATAAATAGATTTACATACAAAGACCCATCATTGCCTTGAAAATAGATAGACTCTTCATATTTAGAATGATTTTCCATTCCACTACCCACACAACAAGTAAATGTATTGGTAGAATCACTAAACTGTTTAGCAGTTCCCATTCTTAGTGGTAAGAAATAGGTCATCATCCCAGTTTTGGAATGTTGTGATGCTAGTATATGATTGTATAAGGCTCTTTCATAATAATCTCCCAACTTTGCATTCGGCTCCCAGGTAAACAAATGACTTGTTAGCTTTAACATGTTATAGGTATTACATGTTTCACAAGTTGCATCACTTAATCTGTCATTTAGCTTACCCGCATCTCCACAATATTCATAATTGCTATTTCCCCCAATTACATAACTATGTTTTTGAACCATAGTATGCCAAAAATAAGAAGCTATCGTAGAGTCTCTTAATGAACCTGTTAATTCGTACTGTCTTGCAGCTGCTATTGCTTTTGGAACATTGGTGTTTGAATGTTTTCCTGGCATTGGGTCAATTTGATTAGCCAATTTGCCCATCACAAAATCATCCTCAAATAAATGAGCAGCTTTCAGATATTTTGTATTTCCTGAAACAGCATAAATATTTGCCAATACTTCATTCATACCGCCATATTCGCAGTTCAGCATTTTTAACCTTACACTATCAGATAATGGCGCTACTAAATCATAAGTCCAATCTGCTAATTTCGTAGCTACTTCCAAAGCTTGTTTATTATTTGTAAAATAATATGCATCCATCAAGCCAGCCATTACTTTATGAACCGTATACCATGGAGACCAAGCACCATTTAAATCAAAACCACTGGATTTGATTTCGCTTCTTTTAATTTTTGCCCATAGTGTATCTTCATTAGGAATGGCTCCTACATATCCTGTTTTTCTTGCATTCTGACAGATGGCTAATTCTGATACTATATAATCTACATTGGTTTTAAAAGCCTTAGTTCTAGTAGTGGAGTACATCATTGCGGCAGCAGATAAATAATGTCCTAATGTGTGACCAGATAAGCCATCTGACTCCCATCCTCCATATACCGAATCTTTTACAGGTAGCCCTGCATATTTGTGAAAACGATGTAACAATCTATTTGCTGATAATGAAAGAATATAACCACTATCTAATTTTTTAGCATTTGAAAATGGACTATTTAATAGTTGTATATCTTTTATGGGAAAACTAGTGGCTTTTATTTGTTGTGCATGAGCATTATTGACTCCCCCAAAAAAAGACAGTATTAAACCAAATAGAATAATCTTTTTACTTAATTGCATGAAAATTGATTAATAATTAACTTTTACATCTTTAAAACTAGTGGGTATCCATACCTGCATTTCATTACTACCTCTATTACACCAAGTATAATAAGGAATAGCCCTGACTTTCTGTGTTTCGTTTTTAACAGATGATCCACCCATGTCAATCTGTAAAGTAGGCAAATTAGCGACTAAGCTTACTACCTTTTCGTCTAATACAGAATAGTCTTCTTTTGAAAAATTCAATTGACTTGGAACAATAATATTCCATGCCTTTCCATTATTATCTGCACCTTCAATACAATATACCAATGGCCCTCTTTGAAAAGCCACTCTATCGTTGTTAAACTTTAGTTCGTTTCTTGAAAATACTTTTTGGATATTCATGGGTAGTTGATATTCAATTTTATCATTATCCTTCCAATCATGATTCACCATAACATATCCATCTTCTATTTGATATGGAACAGACATTCCATTAATAAGCAATGTTGGCTTTGTAATATTTGTCTCAACAAAAGAATATAAACCTCCAGGAGCAACCGTACCATTAGCCCATCCAGGTAATCGAAGCGCAATGGTTGCATTCATTTTCTTTTTCATATTAAGTGTGCATTGCACGTTCCCCTCCCAAGGATAATTGGTATTCATGGTGAATTGCATTTCTCCCTTTGGTAACATAAAACTAGTTTGACTACCAATAAATAAATTCACATACATTTTATTACCCTTATACCCATATATATAATTACCCAATGAAGCAATCAGTCTAGCAATATTGGCAGGGCAACAAGCTGTTCCAAACCACTCTCTTCTTGCATGTTTACCGTTAGATGCCAATGGATTACCATAGAAGAATCTATCTCCACTTAAAGACAAACCATCTAATGCACCATTATACAAACTTCTTTCAAGTACATCTATATATTCAGCATTTCCAGTCAAACTATTCATTCTTTGATTCCAGAAAACCATCCCAACCGATGCACAAGTTTCGCAATAGGCTTGCTCATTTGGTAAGTCATAATCATTTGAAAATCCTTCATTACTTCCTGCAGAACCTATTCCTCCGGTAATGTACATATTTCTATAGACCACATCTTCCCATACATTTCGCATAGCCTTTAAATAATCTACATCTCCAGTATGTGCTGCTACATCTGCTGCGCCTGTATACATATACATCGCTCTTACTGCATGCCCTGTGATGTCTTTTTGCTCTTTAACTGGGACCCCATCCTGTGCATACAAAGTATCTTTCCAATCCGTCCATGTATAACCCACTGCTAATTTTTTACCTCTTTCAGACAATAACCAATCAGCTAATTGTAGATACTTCTGATCTCCTGTTACTCTTTGTAATTTAACCAAAGCCAATTCTAATTCCTGATGGCCAGTAACCCAATGTTTTTTATTGGGTCCAAAAACAGCATCAAAATAATTTGCCCATTTTATACAGGCATCTAATAATTTTCTTTTGCCAGTAGCCTCATAATAAGCCACCCCTGCTTCAATCATATGACCTGCATTGTAATCTTCATGCATACTCATATCTGTCCATCGTTTATCTAAGCCATTTAATGTATAATAAGTATTTAAATAGCCGTCAGGCAGCTGCGCCGCTACAACCTTATCAATCCATTCATCGGCTTTGGCTTCTAATTTCGGATCCTTATTGCTTTTAATTGCATAAGCAATAGCTTCTAATGCTTTAAAGACATCTGAATCATCATAAAAAACACCTTCGTGTGCTTCCCCCTTACCTCTAGCGACCTTTTCAAAATTTCTAATTCTGGCTGTCTTTTGTTCTGTTTGATAAATACATGCATCTAATGTTTTGGTTGCTACCAATGCCATTTTAGGCTTCCAAAATGCATCATTCACTACTACTTTTGAAAAATTGACTGGCTCTATTTTTACATGTTGAGCAGATGAAAATATGGGCATTGACATGATCGAAATCAATGAAAAGCCCTTTACTAATTTATTCATATTAATTTGTTTTAATTATTTTTTGCCATACATCTAAAACCTACCGTTGAATTACGTTCAAACCCTTGACTGACTCTTAATAAATATTGAGCATAAGTCAATTCTCTTGGCCCAGCTTGAACATACCACCAACTTCCAGATGGTTTAAAGTAGCTGCCACCCTTCATAATAATATATTCATAACTCCCAGAAATGTATTTGTCTTTTGTCAATTGCCAAACAGATCCAACTAAATCTAACAAGCCATTTGGATTAACCCCTTTAGGATGTGCTCCTACAGTATCTAAAATACCATTACCTAAATTAGCATAACTAGAATCAATACCCTTTAGTTTTATGACACTTAAGGTATTGGTAATTTCTTCATATTCTCTAGTCACTGGATGTGCTTGCTTCCACGGCCATTCGTTTAAATCGGCTGTTTGAGCAGCATATTGCCATTCGATTTCAGTTGGTAGGTACTTGTTATAAAAACTTGCATAAGCAGCGGCATCTTCATAACTAATATTTACTACTGGCTTATTTAAATCTGAGATTACAGGCTTATTATTTATCCAATGATTCAAATAATTAACCCTATCTGTAGGTGTATAATTAGAAGCATTTATAAAATCTAAAAATTGTCGATTTGTTACTGGGCTTTCATCCATCCAATAGCTATTCATTGAAATAACAGTTGAATCAGTAAATGTAGGATAAGGGATAAAATTATCCCCATGAGTTTGCTTAAATACAAATTTACCCGAAGGAATGAACACCATTCCCTTCCTATTGACTACAATGGGCGCATTTCTTAGCGCATTAGATTTATTGATAATAGGTGTTCCTGGGATGATGATTAAGATGTTTTCATCCAATAATTTATATCTATCAGCAATCTTTTGTATTACTTGAATAATTATTTTTCCTTCGAATCTTGACGCGATATCTCCAATATCAATTGACTGAGATTGATAATCAAATTTTAAAGGGGGTTTTTGAGTATTTGAAGTATATACCCAAAATTGTGCATTGGGTAAAGTTCTATTTACTTGAATAGTAATTTTATCTTCAATTTGTTGTGCAGAAAACAGCATGGGTAATTGAGCAACACAACCAATAGCGCCCTCATTATTAGTACCCAAATACTTTGAATGAAATGCAGCTGTTTCAACTTCTACTTCGGCATCCCCCATTTCAATTTTTGGAGTAATTAATTCATGATTATACAAATCCACAAAATGATATCCTTCTTTGAATTTAGTTTTAAAAAGAGTTCCTTTAAAACCAGAAGCTATAATACTATAGATTGTAAATACTTCAGATTCTTCAGTTGGCCATTTATTAACCCAAATACTATCTTTAATAGTAGGATACAAGAAACTTGATTGATTACTATTAAAATTATCGGATAACTGTCTTAAAATTTGTGTGGTTTTACCTAGCGTTTTATATTGTTCCTCTACCCATTCTGGTTG
>CANHUW010000016.1 GCA_947463975.1 Bacteroidota bacterium | reverse complement strand
TTCCAAGCTTGATTTACATTCTCGTCTTGGTTTACTAAGCCGTTGTAACCATTACATCCCCAACCGAATAAAATAACGATTACACCTAAAAAAATGAATAAACCTAAATTTTTACGTAACATAGTTTTGTATTTGTTTATAAAGATAGAACAAAGCAAGTACCAAACTCATTTACTGACGGAAAGTCCTGACAAAAAAATACCTTTCCATAGCTAGGAAAGGTATTTTTAAGAATTTATTAAGTTTTAAAAGATAATCAGGTAACCGATTATCCCTTAATAGCAGCTATTCCTGGAAGCTCTTTACCTTCAAAATACTCTAACATCGCTCCACCACCAGTACTTACATAGCTTACTTTGTCGTGGTAGCCAAATTGGTTAACGGCTGCCACACTGTCGCCACCTCCCACTAAACTGAAAGCACCCTTTTGAGTTGCTTCAGCCACTGCATCTGCAATGGCTTTAGTACCTGCTTGGAAATTAGGCATTTCAAAAACACCCATTGGACCATTCCATAAAATAGTTTTACTCGCTAAAATCACTTTGGCAAACTGAGCTCTAGATTCAATACCTGCATCCAAACCTTCCCAACCATCCGGTATTTCCCCGCTAGCGCAGTTTTTAGTATTTGCAGTGTTACTAAAATCATCTGCAATAATATTGTCAACAGGCAAATGAATATGCACGCCCTTTGCTTTTGCTTTGGCTAAAATTTCTAAAGCAAGCGGCATACGATCATCTTCATGAATTGATTTACCAATTTTACCTCCTTGTGCTTTAAAGAAAGTATACGCCATACCACCACCAATAATAATATCAGTCGCTCTATCTAATAAGTTTTCGATAATTAAAATTTTATCAGACACTTTTGCACCACCAATAATCGCAGTGAAAGGTTTTTGTGCAGCATGTAATACTTTTTCAGCGCTCACTACTTCCCCTTCCATTACTAAACCGAAGGTTCTATTTTCTTTAGCAAAGAATTGAGCAATGATTGCTGTTGAAGCGTGTGCACGGTGCGCAGTACCAAATGCATCGTTTACATATACGTCACCTAGCTTTGCTAATTTTTCAGCAAAAGCAAGATCCCCTTTTTCTTCTTCTTTATAAAAACGCAAGTTCTCTAATAACAATACTTGACCAGCTTGTAACGCAGCTGCTTTCTCTACTGATTCTGTGCCAATACAATCATTTGCGAACTGCACATCTACACCTAACACTTTAGACAAATGTGCTACAATATGTTTTAAAGAAAACTTTTCTGTTGGACCATCTTTTGGACGACCTAAATGGCTCATTAAAATAACACTACCACCATCTTTCAAAATTTTTGAAATAGTAGGCACTGTTGCGCGGATACGGTTGTCGTCGGTAATTTCAAAAGCATCATTTAAAGGCACGTTAAAATCTACACGGATCAAAGCTTTTTTACCAGCAAAAGAAAAATCATTAAAAGTACTCATTGTATTAATTTATAAAAGTGATCATAATGGAATAAAAATGCCCCCGAAATCGGAGGCATTTGCTATAATAGGTTGCTTATTTAATTTTGCTAGCAAAGTATTTCACTGTACGCACTAATTGGCTAACATAGCTCATTTCGTTATCGTACCAGCTAACAGTCTTTACTAATTGAACATCACCTTGAGTCATGATCTTAGTTTGAGTTGCATCAAATAAAGAACCATAAGTGATACCAATTACATCAGCGCTAACAATTTCATCTTCTGTATAACCAAAAGATTCGTTCGCTGCTGCTTTCATAGCTGCGTTCACTTCTTCCACAGTTGTTTTCTTAGATAAGATAGTCGTTAACTCCGTTAAAGAACCAGTAATCGTAGGAACACGTTGTGCAGAACCATCTAATTTACCTTTTAAAGAAGGTAATACTAAACCAATTGCTTTAGCAGCACCAGTACTGTTAGGTACGATGTTGGCAGAAGCAGCACGTGCTCTTCTTAAATCACCTTTAGGGTGAGGACCATCTAATGTATTTTGATCGTTTGTATAAGCGTGAACAGTTAACATTAAACCGGTAACGATACCAAACTTGTCTTCTAAAACTTTTGCCATAGGCGCTAAACAGTTAGTTGTACAAGAAGCACCAGAGATTACTGTTTCAGTACCATCTAAAATCTCGTGGTTGGTATTGAACACCACCGTCTTCATTTCGCCCGTTGCTGGAGCAGAAATAACCACTCTCTTTGCACCTGCTTTAATATGTAATTCTGCTTTTTCTTTATCTGTAAAGAATCCAGTTGATTCGATGACTACATCCACATTGTGCGCACCCCAAGGAATTTGAGCTGGATCTCTTTGTGCATATATTTTTACTGAATGACCATTCACTACAATTGCATCTTCTGTTGCTTTCACATCAGCATCAAAACGACCTTGTGCACTATCATACTTTAATAAGTGTGCTAAAACAGCTGGAGAAGTTAAGTCGTTGATCGCAACTACATCAATTCCTTCCATGTTATAAATTTGGCGGAACACCAAACGACCAATTCTTCCAAAACCATTAATCGCAACTTTAACTGAACTCATAGTATTAATTTTAAATATTTTTCAATAGGAGACGCGAAGTTACCATCTTTTTAAAAAAATACCTTCAAAAACTCCATTAAAAAAGCATGATTTATCAACAAAATCAAGGATTTATACGAACCATTGATAGTTTCAGAAAAATAGGTGCCTCCAAAAGCTGCTCCATAAAATTGATTTTCAACGAAAAATATGCAAAATGATTTGGCAGTAAACCGATTGCATCCTATTTTTGCGACCCGATTGACACAAACGTCTATCCAACGACGGCCGGTTCGTCTATCGGCTAGGACAGCCCCCTTTCACGGGGCAAAGACGGGTTCGATTCCCGTACCGGCTACAAAGCCTCTCATACAAATGAGAGGCTTTTTTAATGCGAGGCCGCGAAACAAGCTCGCTTGATTGAGCGGATGAGCGTTAAAAAAGCCAAACAAACGCAACGCGTTTGTTTGAAAGGCTTTGGGTAAGGCCACAGGCGAGGAAGACGGCGTAATGAAATGAAGCCGGCAGTCCAGATAAGTATTTTCCGAAATTTTATAATTAAAACAAATAAGTATAATACAGTTTAATTAATAATACTTATCTTTGGCGTAAGTATCGTAAAACGTTAGTATGATACTTAGTTTTGGAAATAAAGAAACACTAAAGATTTGGAATGGTGATCAATCCCTGAAATTACCTGTAAACATTCAAGAGATAGCAAGAAGGAAATTAAGAATGCTACATAGATCAGAGAACTTAGTAGACTTAACTATCCCGCCTTCAAATCACTTGGAGAAACTAAAAGGTTATTTGTCAGGATACTATTCCATCAGAATAAATAATAGATGGAGAATAATCTTCATCTGGAGTAATGAAAATGCAGAAGAAGTTGAAATTATTGACTATCATTAAATAGACACTATGAAAAAATTAAAAAACATACACCCAGGAGATGTCTTAAAAGAAGAATTTCTTACCCCGTTAGGAATAAGTGCTTATAGACTATGCATGGATATTGGAGTACCTCAAACAAGAATATCTGAAATACTAAAAGGCAATCGAAGTATAACTGCTGACACTGCTTTGAGACTTTCAAAATACTTTGGAAATACCCCAAACTTCTGGCTAGGCCTTCAAAACGATTTTGACATTGAAGAAGAACTAATCCTAAAAGGGTCTGACCTAAAGCTTATTAAAAGATACTCGACGAATTAAGAAATTTTATTATATTTGATCACCCCAAAAGTTAGATTAAAAACTAAAATTATGAGAAAGTTAGTCTTTGTATTGGGGATTTTATTTGCATTTTCTTGTACAAAAACAGAAGCTCCAAAAACCATTACACCAACTCCAGCACCACCTGCAGCAGTTACTCCTACTCCAAGTGTTAGACAATCAAATATTGCCAATAAAGGACCAATTTATTCTTCAATAAATGCAAACACGACAAATGCAATTGCAAATAAAATATTTCCAGGAATATATTATACTCTTGAAAGAGCATCATTGCAAAAATTACAAATAAATGAAAAATCTTTATTTGATGCTGAGTATCGATTCTGGGATCCTTCAAAATGTTTTTTAGATTATAACCAAGACGGATTCTTAGATATGTTTGCTTTTTTAACCAACTTCAAAGATGCTCCTTATGGTTCAAAATTTGGAAAATACATTCTAGTTGATGATGTACTAGGTACTTCACCTAAAATAAAAGTATTTGATGGAAATAGAAGATTTATGCCAAGGCTTAAAACAATGGATTTAAACAAAGATGGAGTTTTTGAAGTGTTATTTTCTGCAGAAGATGATCATATGTTATTAAATGGAACATATGGAAGCCCATCTCCTATTCAATTTGCTCAAATTTCTAAAGGTGGAGATATTAGCTTCAAAGAAATTGGAGAGTCAGTTTCAATTCATGGACAAGGCTTTGGAGATATTGATAATGATGGTGATATTGACATCATTGTATGGAGGAATGCATATACTAATATCAATAAAGAAGATCTTGGGTCTATGCCAATACTTTATCTAAATAATGGGAATAACGATTTTGTAAAAGCAGATAGTTTCAAACAATTCATAGGTTTAGAAAATTTAATACCTAAAATGCCATATGGACTTAGAAAGAATTATTCTGCATTAGCCGTTGATTTATTTGATATTGATGGTGATGGAAATCTTGATATTATAGCATCATCAACTCATACAGAAAGAACTTTTCAAGAATGGGAATATAATCACGCTTCAACGAGGATTTATTGGGGTAACGGTTCAGGTTTTTTTGATTTTGAAAAAAAATTTACAGATTTACCTGTTGAATATGTAAAAGGTTTGGCAATCCCCAATAATATAACTGTTTCTCCACTTGGCTTTTCATACATTGATTATGATAAAGATGGAGACTTTGATATTGTGACAGCATCTACTCCAGATTATGGAGGATTTATAATTCAATTATGTGAAAATCTAGGAAATCGAAAATTTTCGGATGTAACCAAACAAAAAATTAATAACTACAGTTCTATATATCCAAGAGGCACTCAAATTCCTGGTACATTCCCCAATTTTTATGAACTTAGAATACATGACAAAGATGGTGATGGTGATTTTGATTTAGTGCCTGACCATCTTGCAATTTGGGATATTTATAACTTTTCATTATCACAAGATTTATACTGGGAAAATAACAATGGAAGTTTTACATTGAAAAAATAAGGTAAATTTAACTTTCCTGTCAATCCCCCAAACCTATTCATTATCAAACACTTACATCGAAATAATAGCAATATTCCCAAAAATAATAGCTTTACTATCATTTATAATGGTAATTATACTATTTTTGTACTCATAAGAACAAAATAGTACAAATCTTTATGAAACTAGAAGTACAGATAAAAATGAACCAGACCCTTTTCTTAAGGGATCCAGAGCAGTCAGAACTGGGCAGAAATATTATCAAACATAGTATTCAATTAATTGATAAAACAGGTTTTGAATCCTTCACTTTTAAAAAACTAGCCGAAGCAATTGGCACTACAGAAGCAGGTATCTATCGATATTTCGAGAATAAGCATAAACTATTGGTATATATCATCTCATGGTATTGGGGATGGTTAGAATTTCAGATTGGCTATCAAACCAAGAATGTACAAGACCCTGTCACCAAATTAAAGCAAGTCATCACCCTACTTGCATCCAATGTAGAAGATGATTTAATGACCAGCCACGTAGATGAATCTTTGTTACACCAAATATTAATAGCAGAAGGTTCTAAGTCTTATCTAACCAAACATGTAGGAGAAGACAACAAACAACAATACTTCAAGCCTTATAAAGATTTATGCAATACAATAGGAGAAATAATATTAGAATGTAATCCAAGCTATCTATATCCTCACTCTTTAGCATCTACCATTATTGAAGTAGCACATTTGCAAAATTTCTTTATGCATAATTTACCTTCTTTAACGGACTTTGATAAGTCAAAAAAAGAAAGTCAAATTATTGAATTCTTAAACAACTTAGTATTTTCAAGTGTTATTAATAAACGCTCATAATCAAACACCATGGCAAATAATTTTAACGATATATCCATCAGAGAGTCTCTTAACAAATTCTTTAAAATCATCCGATTAGAAAAGAAAGAAGTGACTGCTATATACTTCTATGCCATATTAAGCGGGGTAATACAGCTTTCCCTGCCCCTTGGTATTCAAACCATTATCAACTTCTCTCAAGCAGCAGCGGGTATTGCTAAATTACCTGTATCTATTATACTACTCATATTCATCGTATTAGTTGGGATATTCGTATCAGGCATCTTGCAAGTAAACCAAATGAAGATTGTGGAGAAAATTGAACAAAGTATTTTCACGAGGTTTTCTCTAGATTTTGCGCATAAAATACCTAAAATTGACAGCACAGAACTAAATAAAAATCACTTACCAGAATTAATGAACAGATTCTTTGAGATTATTAGTTTGCAAAAAGGATTATCAAAAATTCTGTTAGACATACCTTTAGCTGTCATTCAAATTATATTTGGATTAATATTATTGTCATTTTATAATTCAACTTTTATTATTCTAGGTTTATTACTCATATTATTACTTTTTTTCATATTTAAATACACTACTAAAAAAGGATTAAATGCAGCGTATGACGAAAGTGAAAATAAATACGAAGTAGCAAGCTGGTTGGAAGAAATCGCTAGATCATATAAGACTTTTAAAATATCAAGTCGAAATAATTATCACTTAAAAAGAACAGATGATTTAGTAAAAGACTACCTCGTGTCCAAAACCAAACACTTTGAAATATTAAAGTTTCAATACTGGAGCTTGATTGTATTTAAATTGCTGATTTCAGCAATGATGTTAATTATTGGTGCAGTTTTATTAATCAGACAGCAATTAAATATTGGGCAATTTATTGCTGCAGAGATTGTGATATTATTGATCTTATCTGCAGTAGAAAAATTGATCCTTAATTTAGAAGTAACCTATAATATCTTAACTGGTGTAGAAAAGTTAAGTGTAATTACAGAAAAGAAAAGTGAGATTCAAGGAAAAATGCCTTACGTATCTGATGGCAAAGGCATCACTATAGATGTGCAACAATTGAATTTTAAATTTGATGACAGTCGAACATTACTAGAAAATATCAATTTTAATGTATTGCCTGGAACTAAAGTTTGTATAATGGGTGATGGAGGTTCTGGTAAGTCAATCCTATTAGAACTTATTGGAGGAACCTTGAAAAACTTTGATGGGGTAATTAATGTAAATAATATACCTATTAATAATATTGACCAAAGAGAATACAGAAAAAATATAGGCATCTTTTATAATGAGCAGGATATCTTCGATGGTACTATTTATGAAAATATTTGTATGGGTAATACCGATATTTCACCGGATGATATAATGAAATATGCTGAAATGTTAGAGATCAAAGAATTTATAAGTCAATTACCAGAGGGATTGTCAACCAAATTACAACCTACTGGGAAAGGCTTGAGCACCATCATTGCTAAGAAGATTTTATTACTTAGAGCCATTGCACACCAACCTGAATTATTAGTGCTAGACGAGCCTTTTGAGTTGGCAGGTGCGGAATCTAGTAAAAAGATATCTAAATATTTGATTGATATCCCAAATACCACTTGTATGATTGTAAGTGGCTACATTCCATTTGCTAAAAGAGCAGATTTGATTATTTGGTTAGAAAAAGGAAAAATCAAACATATAGGAAAACCAGACACCATTTTACCATTAGTTATTAGTTAAGTACTATGAAAAATACATTAGAAAATATTAACGCCGAATCTAATTTCACACCAAAGTCAATTAGATCAATCTATAGATACGAGAAAAATAGCAAAATTGGCTATTGGGTTTTGGGCATATTTGTATTCTTATTGATTGTATTACTAATGCCTTGGACACAAAACATCTCTAGCAGTGGGCATGTTACTACCCTTTATCAAGACCAAAGACCACAACAAATTAATACGGTGATCCCAGGTAAGATCATAAAATGGTACATTAAAGAAGGAGATGTTGTAAAAAAAGGTGATACCCTTGTTCAATTAGCAGATACGAAAGATGATTACCTGGATTCAAATTTAGTGGAAAGGACTAAAGATCAATTAAATTCAAAGGAACAAGAACTTTTATTCTACAGTGAAAAAATCAATGCAATTGAAAGTCAAATTAATGCCATTGAGAATAATCGAGATTTGAAGATTTCTTCATACCAAAATAAAATAGAACAATACAAAAGAAAGTTAATTAGTGATAGCTCTGAAGTAGTAGCTGCCGAAGTGGATTATAAAATTGCACAAGAACAATTAACAAGAGGTAAACAATTATTTAATCAAGGGGTGGTTTCATTGGTAGAATTAGAAAGAAGAACTGCTCAGAGTAATAAAACTTTGGCTATCCTTACCGAGAAACAACAAAAATTATTGAATACCAGACAAGAAATCAATATTATTAAAATTGATATCAATTCAGTTAGACAAGAGGCAGATGATAAAATATTTAAATCTAGAAGTGAGATTGCTAGTTCAAGAGGTAATATTGCAGGAGCTACAGGAGAACTAGCTAAAAATAAAAATATCTTAGCCAATTACATCAGCAGAGGAAATCAAAAATGGTTAATTGCTCCACAAGATGGACAAATTATCAAAGCAAAAAAAGGTGGTATCAATGAAATTGTAAAAGAAGGAGAAATGATTGTAGAAATGGTACCTACCCAAATTGATCATGCAATTGAATTATTCATAGAACCAATGGATTTGATGTTGATTAACCCAGGGCAAAAAGTTAGAATGATATTTGATGGCTTTCCTGCAATAGTTTTTTCTGGATGGCCCGATAATAGTTATGGTACTTTTGGCGGTGTAGTATCTATGGTGGAGAACAATAGAAATGAAAATGGGAAATTCAGAATCTTAGTAATTCCTGACAGTGAACAAAATGTTTGGCCTGCAGCATTAAAAACGGGCACAGGTGCAAGAGGTTTTGCTCTTTTAAATACGGTGCCTGTTTGGTATGAATTATGGCGTCAAATCAATGGATTCCCTCCTGATTATTATACAACAAAAGCAGGTACCAAAAATGCTAAATAAAATGCCAATAAAGCAATTAATATATACCCTATTATTTTTATGGGGCAATGCCCATGCGCAAGAAAAAAGCTTGAGCATTGAAAATACTTTAGATATAGTAAGAAATTATCACCCTGTAATTAAACAATCATTTTTACAAAATGAAATGGCTAAAAATGAATTGAGGGCATCCAGAGGAATTTTTGATCCCAGCATTCAAATAAATACCAATGAAAAAACATACGATAATAAATTGTATTATAAATACAATACCTCTGAACTAAAAATTCCTTTATGGTACGGTATAGATATAAAAGCGGGTACAGAAAATAATATTGGCGAACGTATTGATCCTACTTTAACAAGAAATAAATCAGCATTTGTTGGAGTGAGTATGGATCCATTTAGAGGAATTCTTGTAGATAAAAGAAATGCCGTGATAAAACAGGCCAAAAATTTTGTAGACCTCACCAAGAACGAGCAATTACTGGTAGTCAATGATGTATTGTTAGAAGCTACTAGTGCCTACTGGAACTGGGTAAATGCTTATTATATCAATACCATTTTAACTAAATCAGTTCAAAACAATAAAGAAAGATATGAAGTGATCAAGAAGTCTTTTGTATCTGGAGATAGAGCCCCCATTGATACTACTGAAGCCTTGACTCAATTACAAACTTTTGAGATGATGCAAACGCAAGCTGCTGCAGATTTACAAAAAGCTAGACTAGAATTAAGCAATTATTTCTGGACAGCAACTGGTATACCCTATGAATTAGAAGAAGGAATTATTCCTTCGGAAAACTTTGATCTAAATGCTATTAGCAGCATTGAACTTGGTAGACTAGAAGAAATGGTCAATCAGGCGATGCAGGTACATCCTAAACTAAAAATGATCAATGCCAAATCTACCATATTAGATATTGAAAAAAGATTGAAAACCATTGAGCTATTTCCGTCTCTAAAATTAAACTACAATGCACTTGAAAATAATTTAAGTAATGTATCCACTGCAATCAATACAGCAAATAATGTTAAATATGGACTTTCATTAAGTATGCCTCTATTTCAAAGACAAGCAAGAGGAGATTTGGCTAAAACAAGAAATAAGATGGAAGAGCTGAAATGGGATAGAAAATACATAAGCTTAGAAATTGAAAATAAAGTAAGAACTAGCTTTGTAGAATTTTATGCCTTTAAGCAGCAAATTAAAACCAACGAAGCTATATTAAAAGCTAACAAACTCTTATTTGATACTGAGAATACCAAATTTCAAATGGGCGAAAGTAGCTTATTCTTAATTAATAGCCGAGAGTTAAAGTTTATTGAAACCGAGCAAAAACATATTGCCCTTAAAACTAAATTTTACCTAAGTATTTATAAAAACTTATGGGCAATGGGCTCATTGAATTAAAAAGACAACTCCAACCCTATTAAATGTTCATGCTAAAATGAACTTCACTGATACTTTCTTTGTGTAGTTTTAAAAAGTCAATATAGGCCTGAGCAATAGCGCTTAATTTTTTTTCTTTCAGCCAAATTAAGCTCCATGTAGTAATTATTGGCAACCCTTTAATGGGTATTACTTCTAACTTTCCGGAAGCTAATTCATTCTTAATACCAATGATGGGCATTATGGAAACACCCATACCTGCAATAATTGCCTGTTTTACAGCCTCATTAGATGTAAGGGTAATTTTTTTCTTTGCTTGTAATTTATTTTTCTGAATAAACTGTTCCATCGTTTGTCTAGTACCAGAGCCTATTTCTCTATAAATTAACGGGATGGTATCCAAATTGATTTTTTGTTGATTTAAAATTTGTGCAGTTTTTTTATTACCCACTAACATCAATTTATTCTCCATTAAATCTACTTTTTTGATCTGTAGATTTTCTGGCAAAATAGACACCAAAGCAAAATCTATTTCATTTTTTTCTAAACTATTCGCCACTTTGGCCTTATTGGTAACATCTAATTCTAAGTCTATATTTGAATGTTGTTGTAAAAAATCAGCCAAGAAGAAAGGCATAATATATTTACCTGTAGATATTATAGATATTTTAAGCTTTCCAGATAGCACATTATTATACCCAATACTTTTGTAGTTAATCATTTCTAACTCAGAAATAATATTCTCTGCCGCCAATGCTATCTCTTTTCCAAAATCAGTCACAAATAGCTTTTTATTGATTATTTCTGTTAAAGCATTCGAGAAATTTTTTTGAAAATTCTTCAACTGAATCGATACTGCAGGTTGCGTTAAATGCAGCTCATCTGCAGCTTTGGTGACACTTCCATGCTTTACCACCTTCAAAAAAATCTTTAATTGGCTTATGGTATAATTCATAAATATATTTTATGTCAAATATAATAATATTAAATATTATTTATATCTAAAATTGATGGAATTTTAGATATAAAATACAATCAATATGACAACCAATACCTTTGCTTTTAAAGATCAAGCGGTCAATAAAGACACAGCAAAATATGTGCTTCTTGAAATGCTCAATCATACCGTTGAATTTTACAAGCTTAATCAATTTGGTGATGAAGTGAGAAATGACACTAGAATCGTCAATTATGAAAATAAAATAGTGGAGTTGCAGAATACCATAAATAATGTTCAAACATATTTAGAAAAAGAAAAAGAAAGAGATTTTAATATCTCTATTCAAATTAGTATTGACTAGTGCATCTATTTGAGCAGAGAAAATTAATTATTGCAACCATGCATGGCAAAGAAGCAGCTATTGCTCCTTTGTTTAAAAAAACATTCGGTGTTGATTGTATAACCCCCAATACTTTCGATACCGATTTTTTTGGCACTTTTACAGGAGAAGTAGAAAGAACCCTCACCCCTTTAGAAACAGTCAGGTTGAAATGTAAGAAGGCCATGGACTTACATAATATAGATTTAGGCATAGCGAACGAAGGTTCTTTTGGCGCTCATCCAAGTATTCAGTTTATTCCAGCAGACGAGGAATGGATGATCTTAATGGATCGAAAAAATGATCTTGAAATTATGGTAAAGCATATTAGTACAAAAACTAATTTTTCTGGAAAATATATTCGATCTATACATGTATTGGAAGATTTTGCAAAAAATGCTGGATTTCCTGAGCATGCTTTAATTCTAAGAAAAGAGGAAGGATCCAAAGAGTCTATTCATAAAGATATTAAAGATTGGAATACACTGAAGCAGCTATATATTGAAATAGACAACGCTTATGGAGGCGCTTTTGTAGAAACAGATATGCGCGCCATGAACAATCCGCTAAGAATGAAGGTGATTGAAGAAACCACCGAGAAATTAATCGCTAAAATTCTATTCAGCTGCCCCAATTGTTCCTGTCCAGGCTTTAACGTTAAGGAATTTAAAGAAGGACTACCTTGCGAATGGTGTAATAGACCTACCAAATCTATTTTATCTTTGATATATCATTGTAATAAATGTGGTTTTGAAAAAGAATCTTGGTTTCCTAAAAATAAAGAAAAAGAAGATCCTCAATATTGCGATTATTGTAACCCCTAAATGAACCTAATGATTACAGATAATATTCAACATATAATAGAGACTTTAAAAAAAGGGGATATTGCAGGTATTCCAACAGAAACTGTATACGGATTAGGCGCTAATGGACTAGATGATAAAGCAGTACAAAAAATTTTTAGGGTGAAAGGGAGGCCTAATAAAAACCCTTTGATTCTTCATACCCATTCGATAAAAGAACTTAAAAAATTAGTAACGCATATTTCCCCCATTGCTAAAAACCTGGCTAATTATTTTTGGCCAGGTCCATTAACTATTTTATTTGACAAGTCTGAGCTAGTGAGTGATTTAATTACAGCAGGTTCTAAAAAAGTTGCTATCAGAATCCCCAGCCATCCATTGTTTTTAGAAGTATTGAAATCGGTCGACTTCCCAATCGCTGCACCTAGTGCGAATCCATATCAAAGAATTTCCCCTACCACTGCACAGCAAGTAGATGAGTATTTTGAAGATAAAGTGCCCTATGTATTAGAAGGAGGCAAATGCGAATGTGGCTTAGAGTCTACTATTGTAGGAATTGAAAATAATAAAGTAATCATATACCGCTTGGGAGGTATTAGCATGGAATCACTCAAAAAAGTGCATCCCTTTGTAGAACTTGCCCCAAAAGAAAACACCAAAGTTGTCACTAGTGGAATGGATTTAAAACACTATGCTCCTAAAACTAAATTGATTATTGTAGATAGTATCAACCTTTTTAAAAAGAATCATCCCGATTTAAACATTGGCGTTTTATCTTTCGAACACCACAATAATAGATTAATTGCCAAAGAGTTTTATTATGCATTATACCAATTAGATCAACAAAAATTTGATGTAATCATCTGCAAAAAATTCAAAAATATGGGAATTGGTAAGGCCTTGAATGATAAGCTACAAAGAGCCAGTTACTCTGAGGATCAATCTTAACCTAGAAACTAAAAAAGAAACCTCCCTCTGTCTTTTTCATTGGGCACCATGCATTGATCTTGTTTGCCAAATAATCTATATCTATTGGCTGCAACTAATTCATAGATAAAGTTTCTGATGAATCCAGGAATTATTATAGAGTACTGCAGGATACTAGGCCAGCCCGTTAAAAGTTTAGCGATTTCAATCACCGCATCGGACTTGTAAAATACTAGTCCATCTTTAACAAAAAGAACCGAATTTGAATTTTCCTTGATGCTAATCTCCTTCATTAACTTCTCTCCCGCCTCTGATTGCTGAGTGGCAAAATGTATTTGAGCTGAGGAGTCGTGGCGAATAATGATTTGCACTACTCGATTACAAAAATTACAGACCCCATCAAATACAATAATATTCATCTTAGTTTTCAATAATCGCATCCCAAAGCAAAGACCTTACTTGAAGGGCTTTTAAAGCGGCATTACTGGCTTCTTCCCATTTTTGCTCATCTGTGCCACAAAGCTCGGCTACCATCTCTAGCGCTAATTGACTATGGTGTCCACCATCCACTTCAATATGTCTTTCAATATAATATTTAAAGGTAGAAACCTTATCTGGATGATCTGCATATATTTTATGCAAGATTTCAGTAAACATATCTGGAATCAAATCTTCTCTTCCAAAAGTAAACACCGCCGCTTTTACATGCAAAGGCGCATGTTGTGCAATTTCAAATGTATAGGCTAAAAAATCTTTAGCTTTTTGTGGAAGTGGCGCTTCTTGTATAGCCGCATCAATCGTTTTGCCTTTAGCTATCTCTTGCATTAAAGCATCTATTAAATGAGTAGGTGCACCCATTTGTTGCATAGCTTTTAAATACAATTCGAAATGACTGATTCTTTGATCGTGCTCATCCACATCAGACTCTTCTCCCAAAACGATCTCGTTGATTAAATAACGGGTATTCGCAGAACCTACTGGCACCCATGGTAATTGAACAGAGGTTAAACCAATTTGAAGCGATTTTAATAAACTCATAAAATCCCACACCGCAAAAACATGGTATTGGGTAAACTGTTGCAAACCTTCTAGATTGTTGATTTTAGTATATACTGGATGTGCTAACAAATGTATTCTTGCAGCTTCAATATTGGCTTTTAGTTTTTCTACCTGGTTTTGCATAATTTCAGTTTTAATATCAACAAAATCATCGACATTTTGTTGTTGGATTTGCAAAGGAACTACAAAAAATTGCAGTAATAAACGAATATTCAAGAATGAGTACAGATTTTCCATATATCATAAACAAAGACGGCATTGCTGTTTATTATGGATGCATTTTAAATGCGGAAACTTTACCCTCCATTTATGATGACTTATTCAACAAAATCGCTTGGCAACAAGACCAAATTATGATGTTTGGCAAAGCCATTACGACCAAACGTAAAGTGGCTTTCTACGCAGACAACCATATTGATTATACTTATTCTAGTGTGAAGAAAAAAGGCCTTCCTTGGACACCAGAATTAATTCAGATCAAAGAAGAAGTTGAATCACTTACAAGCACTACATATAATGCCTGTTTATTGAATTTATACCATACAGGTGAAGAAGGAATGGGATGGCATAGTGATGATGAAAAAGAAATTATAGTAAATAGCTCTATTGCCTCACTCAGTATTGGTGCTGAAAGAAAATTTGCATTCAAACATAAAGCCACTAAAGAAACTATTTCCATTATGTTGGAAAATGGATCGCTTTTAGAAATGAAGGGCTCTATCCAACAAAACTGGTGGCATAGTTTACCTAAAACAAAAAAAGTAGGCACACCAAGAATCAACCTCACTTTTAGACAGATGCAATCATGAAAAATAATAAGAATAAAGCTGTAAAAAAAGGAGATCTACCCAGCAAAATATGCTTGCACTGTCAAAGGCCTTTTACTTGGAGAAAAAAATGGGAAAGAGATTGGGAGGAAGTAAAATATTGCAGCGATGCCTGCAAGAAGAAAAAGGTTTAGCGCTTACTAATCTTATTCAAAGAAATAGTTTTTTGTCTAGAACATTTAAATCGCTTAATATCTGTACTTCTTTTGATCAAATGTTTTTGACTTACTCCACTATTCACTCTTTTACGCCATAAATTAAAACTGCTTCGCTTTAATTCAGAGCGCATGATCTTGATGGTTTCGGCTTCTGAAATACCAAACTGAAATGTGATGGCTTCAAAAGGCGTTCTATCTTCCCAAGCCATCTCTATGATTCTATCAATATCTATTCTTTCCATTCAATAGGGATAATAACTTCGTTGGTTCTACCAATAAATTGAAATGGTGCATTGTATCCTAAAAAATTATATCCACC
>CANHUW010000015.1 GCA_947463975.1 Bacteroidota bacterium | reverse complement strand
TTTCATTGGTGGTTTAATCATTGAAATGATTGCGGATGCTCAAAAATCTAATTTTCGTAAAAATCCTGAAAATAAGGACCAATTTATTCGTCATGGACTTTGGTCTTATTCACGACATCCAAACTATTTTGGTGAAATTACCCTTTGGTTAGGAATATCTATTATGTCTTTATCCTCACTCTCGAGTTGGCAGTATATCACTTTAATCTCTCCCATTTTTACCTATTTGTTGCTTGTTTATGTTAGTGGCGTTAGAATTTTAGAAATTTCTGGAAAGGAAAAATGGGGGCATTTAGAAAGCTATAAAGAGTATATTCGTACAACGCCTTCCTTATTTCCATTTTCAAAACTTTTTTAATATGAAATGCTCTATTCTTGGATTCGTTTTAAGTTTTTCTTCTGTATTGGCTTTTGGTCAAAAAGACGTTTCAATGCCACTAACAATCAATGCATCACCAAAGTCTATTGGAATCATTACAACTATTCAAGCATCATTAGACGAAGATGCTTCAAAAGGTAAATTTGGCATCAGTACCAACCAAGTAAAATTGTATTTAAAATATAATAAAAATAACAATGTCGTTATTTTTGAAGCGCCAAATGCAACCGAACTATTATCTTCCGGATTAGATACGAAAAACATCTCCAAAACCGCTGTATCTTGGAATTTTGATGCTTCCAAGGAAAATAAATTAAAATTGTATATTACTACAGCAAGTGATTCAGCTCAAAATTATATTATATACTCTGGCTACCTATATTTTCCTCAATTGAATAAATGGAAATTAATTGCCAGCTTCAAAATAAATGGAACAACAGAAAATATAATTACTGCTAACTCTTTCAAGTCTAAAGGGATAAGTGCAAAATTGGATAATTTATTGACTGAAACTTGGACTCAAAACGAAGTAGGCGCATGGGTTCCTATTCAGCATATGGGTAATCAAAAGCCTTTTTTACCTCCTTTTTCTGATATAGATAGCGTTACCCGTTCTTATAAGGATTCAATCATTATTGCAAAAGCAATTCAAGACAAGCAAACTGATGCTATTCGCTATAAAAACGGCTTATACTATACGTTAATGAAATCTTCTTCTAATCCAGAACTAGTTAAAATAAGTGATACAGTTACAATATTGTACAAAGGTTATTTAATGGGTACTGATATAGTGTTTGATCAAACTACTGATGAAGCTAGAACATTTCCTCTAGGAAGATTGATTAAAGGTTGGCAAGTGGGTTTAGAGGGTACTCGTGTTGGCGAGAAATTAAAACTTTTAATTCCATCTGGTTTAGCTTATAGTATTCGCACTAGATCTCCTATGATACCTCCTAATTCAATTTTAGTTTTTGAAATTGAGACATTAAGTGTAAAGCCCAAATTGTGATCATTATTTCACTCTTTTGAAAATCACTTTTTGTAAATTAAGAACACTGTAATTAGCTACTTCATTATTGCCTTCAATTTTTTTTCCAGAACTGACTTCAAATACCAATTGATCTCCTTTAATTTCGTAACTAGAAGTTAACATTACACCATGTGTTTCAAACACTGAATAAAGTTTATTGTCATAATAGTAATCCATTAACTCAATCCCATTGTTTTCGTCGGTTACATAAGTTTGGCTTGCACTATCCTTTAATAGTAGTTTATAATCTTTTATCATAGGCATTGTTTTGGACAAATAACTTGTTTTCCATGACCAAGTATTAGGTTGATTGGTCTTTTGGACATCTAACTCCACTGTCACACTATCCCTTAATTGCCCCTTGCCGTATATATACATCATGCCTTTCCATTTTCCAATACACTTATCTGCAAAATTTGCTTGAGCAAAAATTGAATTGGTGAAACTTGTCAATAGTAAGTACACGCTAATACTAATTAATTTTAGGGTCTTATTTCTTGATTTATACAGAAAGGAGTAATTTATCTTAGTTAATTATTGCAATTAGTTTAAAAGTATTAAAAAATCTTAAATATTGGCATTAAATCATTGAACATAAATTAAAATACATTATAACTTTGTATAAATTTATGCATGTTAATGTCTATTCAAAAGCAACTAAATCAATGGGGTTCTGAAAATCATCCATTTGTTTTTTTAATTGACTTTGAATGTTTAAAGCCCATGTGTTGGTCACTTAAAGAGCCAATCAATAATTTTGAATATAATTTTAACGGGTTCACTAATATTGTTAAAAGTAAAAAAGAATTTGATGAAGCCGTTCATCTAATTAAAACACCCATCTCTTTTGATTGCTATCAAAAAAAATTTAATTACGTAAAGACAGAAATAGAATTAGGAAATAGTTTTTTAGTCAATCTAACTTCTTCAACAAAAATTGAAACAAACCTGTCACTTGATGATATTGTCCAAAATGCACATTCGAAATATATATGTCATTTAAAGGATGAGTTTGTCTCTTTTTCACCTGAAACCTTTATCCAAATAAATAATGGAAAAATAAAGTCATTTCCAATGAAAGGCACTATTGATGCCAATATTCCTAATGCTAAAGAATTGATCTTAGCTAATCCAAAAGAAATTGCAGAACATGCAACTATTGTAGATCTTATAAGAAACGATTTAAGTATGGTATCTGATAATGTAAGAGTGTCTAATTATAGATATTATGAGGAAATACAAACACAAGAAGGTTTGATTGGACAAGTAAGTTCAAAGATAGAAGGAACGCTACCCAGCGATTATAATGAGAAAATTGGGGATATCATTTTTGCCTTATTACCGGCAGGATCTATTTCTGGTGCACCTAAAAATAAAACGAAGCAGATAATTAATAAGGCAGAAAATGCCGAAAGAGGTTATTATACTGGTGTTGCTGGCTATTTTGACGGAGCTAATTTGGATAGTTGTGTTTTAATCAGATATTTACAGGCGGATAATACATATAGAAGTGGTGGAGGTATTACTTCACAGAGTGATTTATTCAAAGAATATCAAGAAATGATTAATAAAGTATATGTACCCGTTTTTTGAAACGATAAGATATAAAAATGGGATTCCTGAAAGCCTATCACTACATCAACAAAGAGTTGATGCTACTTTTAGGCATTTTGGCGTAGATACTACAATTCAATTAGCCGAACACATTGATGCAGTTTCGATTAAACCAATAGTGGATGGCATAGTTTATAAGTGTCGATTTAAATATAATTTAAGCGGACAAGTAGATATCAGTTTTGAGCCTTATTCAATAAAATGTATTCAAACTATTTCCATTCATGATATCGGAGATCATCAATACCCATTTAAATTTTCAGACAGAACTTGGATAAATAATATTCTTACAATAGCTGGAACCGACGAGGTCATCTTTACTCAAAATGGATTTATAAAAGATGCCAGTTATGCTAATTTGGCATTCTTTGACGGGAAAAACTGGATCACGCCTTCTCATCCTTTATTAATGGGTACTCGAAGAGCGTCGCTTTTAAATGCACAATTAATGATCGAGTCACCAATTCATATTAAAGATCTAGAAAAATTTAGTTTTCTTAAATGTATCAATGCGATGATGCTTTGGGAAGAAAGTCCAATGCTCAAATTAGAGCAAGCCCTATTTAAATGATCCTCTAATAATTTAGTTTAATATATGTTATAGGCTAATTGATGAGTGGTAGTCTTTTTTGAAATATTTTAGACCAAATACTATAAATTTGGTCATGGACTTAATTAAGGGAGCCAAATGCCTGTTTTTACTATTTTTTATTTCAGTCACTGTTTATGGACAGTCTTCCAATAATTACCCCGTAAAACAAGAGGTTGATAAATTAATGGGATATCAAGCCTCCATTTATAATGGTCCAAAATATTTTGGATATCCGAGCTATTATAAAGAAACACATCCATTTTTTAATTCCAATACACCAGGTATTGGCTCTATTCTTTACGATGGAAAACTTTATGATGGATTATATCTATTGTATGATGAGTATAAGGATATCGTTATTTTAAGTGATCAATCAAGACTTATTGAGCTGAATACAGATAAAATAACAAAATTTACTATTAATGGAAGTCAGTTTATTCATTTAGATAAATTTTATCAAATAAAAGATAAAAAATATTTCCTATATGAATTTTTATTAGATGGGAAAATTAAATTATTTCGAAAAGAAATTAAATCGAGACAACAACAGGTAATTAATAATGAATTTATTGGGATATTTGAGTCTAGAGTAAATTACTTCATATTATTAGAAAACAAATTGATTCCAATTACTAATAAAAAACAGTTATTTCAATTATTTCCAAAAGAGCAACAAGGTATAAGAAGAGTTATAAGTAAGGAGAAATTAAAATTTCGACGCAATAAGGCATATTTTTTTACTAAGGTTATTACTTTTTTAAATAACCAACCATAGCACATGAAAAATAGTAAAATATATTTATTGTGTACGCTCTTGTTTTTAACTACAATGAATTCATTTGGGCAAAATGATACTAGTTTTTCTTTTAATTTAAAAAATGTTTCCATTCCTGAGTTTGCAAATCAAATTGAGGCTAAATCTACTTATCGTGTTTTTTATAATCCAGATATTTTTGATCGTATTTATATCAGTTTTAATTCTTCAAACAAATCCATTAGATCTATTTTAACTAGTGTCTTTGAAGGATCAGATATTTATTTCAGTATAGACTTGGATAATCATATTTTTTTGACAAAGGGACAACCATTAAATTTTACAACTTCCATTAAGCGTATTCCCAATGCGAGTAATAATCTTATAATAGATTCTTCAAACGACAATGACCAAGAATTACTTGATGGAAAAAGTTTACAATCAGGTGCGTTCAATAAACTAATTCAAATTGGTGTTAAAGTAACTACAGATAAACGTAATACGGCAGTTATTAATGGAGTTCTTAAAAATAAAAAAAATGGAGAACCTGTTTTAGGGGCTTCTATTTTTATTGATAATCCAAAAATAGGAGTTGTAAGTGATCAATATGGTTCATTTGTAATTGAATTGCCAAAAGGTAAAAATATCCTACATGTTCAAAGTTTGGGTATGAGGGATTTGAATCAGCCTATTTTACTGAATGGAGATGGTAAAATCATGATCGATCTTACTGAGTCAGTTACCTCCTTAAAAAAAGTAGTTATTTCAGCTCAAAAAATAAGTAATATCAGAGGTACGCAAATGGGTGTTCAGCGAATTGATATTAAGACACTTAAGCAAGTCCCTGTTGCTTTTGGGGAATCAGACATTTTAAAAGTAGTTACTACGATTCCTGGTGTTAAAACAGTGGGGGAGGCAAGTAGTGGTTTGAATGTTAGAGGAGGATCTGCTGATCAAAATCTAATCTTATTCAACGACGGTACTATATATAATCCAACACACTTATTTGGACTATTTTCTGCATTTAACCCCGAAGTTATTAAGAACGTTGAATTATATAAAGGAACTATTCCAGCAGAATACGGAGGGAGGCTTTCATCTGTATTAGAAATAAATAGCAGAGAAGGTAATAAAAAAAATGTAACTGGTTCAGCAGGAATAGGCTTATTAACGAGTAGATTGAATTTAGAAGGTCCATTAGTAAAGGATAAGTCCTCTTTTGTTTTAGGTGGTAGAACAACTTATTCAAATTGGCTATTTAAATTATTGCCTGAAGAGTATAAAAATAGCAAAGCTTCTTTTTATGATGTTAATTTTAGTATCAATCATGAAATGGATAAAAAAAATACACTTTATTTTAGTGCCTATACTAGTGGTGATCAATTTAATTTAAATAGTGATACATTATATGGATACGGAAACAAAAATTTCTCTTTAAAACTAAAACATATTTATTCAAATAAATTAACTGGTATATATACGGTTGGATATGATAAGTATAGTTACAATATCACAAGTGATAAAGTGCCTATAAATGCTTATAAATTAAATTTTGGCATTCAGCAGTTATTCGCAAAGGCAATGTATAATTATACTTTGAATGTTAAACACAGTTTTGATTTTGGAGTGAATACCCTCTTGTATAATTTATCACCAGGGACATTTGCACCACTCAATCAAAATTCACTTGTGGCGTTAAATAAAATTAATACGGAAAGGGCTTTAGAAACTGCTTTATTTTTTACAGATCATTATACTATTTCCAGTAAACTTAAACTTGATCTTGGCTTAAGAACTTCTTTGTATAATTATCTTGGTCCACAGCAAATTAGTACCTATGCAGAAGGGGTTTCCAAATCTGCTAATTCGGTAATAGGAGTCGTGGATTATAAGTCTGGAGACTTCATTAAAACCTATGGTGGCCCAGAGTTTAGAATTGCTATGCGTTATGTCGTAGATGAAACCTTTTCTTTAAAAGCCGGGTTTAATAATCAAAGACAGTATATTCATTCTATTTCTAATACCACAACGGTTTCTCCAACAGATATTTGGAAGTTAAGTGACCCCAATATAAAACCACAATTAGGCAATCAATTTTCTATCGGTGCCTACAAGAATCTAAAATCAAATACAATTGAAACTTCATTAGAGTTCTATTATAAGAATATTAATAATTTCCTTGACTATAAAAGTGGCGCAGTTTTATTAATGAATAAAAATATTGAAACGGAAGTAATTGGAACAAAAGGGAAATCTTATGGAGTAGAGTTTTTAGTAAAGAAACTGACTGGTAAATTAAATGGATGGATTAGCTATTCATGGTCAAGAATTCTTTTAAAAACCACCTCGTTAAACGAAGGAGAGATTATTAATAAAGGTGCTTATTATCCTGCAAATTATGATAAGCCTCACGACATTTCTGTTATTAGCAATTATAGATTCAGCCATCGTTTTAGTATTTCTTTAAATACTACTTATAGTACAGGAAGGCCTATTACTATTCCCGTTGGTTTATTCAATTATGGAGGTTCTGCTCGAACATTATATGCAGATAGAAATGCAAATCGTATTCCGGATTATTACAGAGCAGACTTTTCTATGAACATAGAAGGAAACCATAAAGTTAACCAGCTAACTCATAATTCTTGGAGTATTGGGGTATATAACTTAACGGGAAGAAGAAACCCTTATTCAGTATACTTCTTATCTGAAAATGGTGCAGTTAATGGGTATCAATTATCTATTTTCGGGGCAGCCATTCCGTATATTAATTTTAACATCAAATTTAAATAGAAAGAGATGAGAACTACTTTATTTTGCTTTCTATGTTTGTTCGTTTTTTCTTGTAAAGAAAAGTATATTTCGCCTTTTGTAAAAAACGTAGATGGTTATTTGGTTGTTGAGGGTAATATTAATAATGGGAAAGACTCTACTGTTATTAAACTAAGCAGATCTACACGTTTAGACAATGATGCAGTTATTATGGAGTCGGGGGCAAGTGTCAAGTTAGAAGGCGATGACAAAATGAGTTATAATTTGAACGAAATAAGACCTGGTTTTTACCAAATTGCTCAATTAGGTTTAAATGAAGCAAAAAAATACCGCTTGAGTATTGTGACTAAATCAGGAAAAAAATATTTTTCCGAATTTGTGCCTGTCAAAGATAATCCAGCTATTGATAGTGTTCAATGGAAGGTTCAACAAAACGGTGTTCAATTATATATTAATACACATGATGATTTAAATAAAACAAAATACTATAATTGGGAATTCGATGAAACCTGGGAGTTCCATTCTACTTATAAATCATTTTTACAGATTAACGAGTCTTTAGTTCAAGGAAAGAAAGTTTATACTTTGGATTATAGGAATTTAGGGTACTATTCTTTTGATTCTTCTATATATTATTGTTGGAGAACTGAGCCTTCTAAGAATATTTTAATTGGTACTTCAATTAATTTGAGCAATGATGTAATTAGCTTGCCAATTCATTTTATTCCAAATGATTCTTGGAAATTAGGCGTTAGGTATAGTATTAATGTGAAGCAATATAGTTTATCTAAATCTGCGTATGATTATTTATTAAAGATGAAAAAAAATACTGAATCTACCGGATCTATATTTGACGCACAGCCTTCAGAACTAAAAGGAAATTTTTATTCAGAATCTGATAAATCGGAAACGGTAATAGGCTTTTTAAATATTTCAAATATCAAAACTAAAAGGATATTTATTGATAATACGCAATTGTCTAACTGGCGATATAAAGAGTCGTGTTTTTTAACAGAGATAAAAAATGATAGCGATAGTATAAGAATTAATGGAATTGGATTTATCCCTACTGATGCTGCAAAAACTAGCATTACGTCAATCATTTCATATTATGCTGGAACACCCAAATGTGTGGATTGCACCTTTAGAGGAACAAATATCAAACCTGCCTTTTGGATAAAATAACTTTATATGAAGCGTGAAATTTTAATAGCCATATCCATTGTAGTACATTTCTTTTCTTTAGAGCCTATCTTGGCACAAGATAAGAGTATAGAAACTTTACTGAAAGGGGCCAATCAATTTCAAGAAACCCCCGTTTCGGAAAAAGTATATTTACACACCGATAAAAATACGTATTTAGCTGGCGAAATTGCTTGGTTCAAAATATACAATTTGAATGCAAACAACCATTTCTTAAGTGATTTAAGTACAATTGTATACGTTGAGCTTTTTAATGCTGATAATGAACCAACCATTCAACTTAAGATACCGGTTAAAAACGGATTAGGAGAAGGCTCTATCGACTTGCCTAGCAATTTAAAATCAGGTAATTATGTATTAAGGGCCTATACTCATTGGATGAAAAATTTCAATGATCAACTCTTTTTTCAAAAATCCTTACAAATTTTAAATACAGAAGTGTTGCCCGAAAAGATGCTTGCAACTACAAAAGATAGTATACTTATTCATTTTTATCCGGAAAGTGGAAATTTACTAACTAATGTTCAAAATACAGTCGCTTTCAAAACAACAGACCATTGTGGAATCGGAATAGATACAAAAGGGTATTTAATAAATAGTCAATCTGATACAATTGCACGCTTTTCAACCCAACATCATGGTATGGGTAAATTTGAATTCACCCCTACATCCAAAGAGTCTTATACTGCTGTTTTTACAGATCATCATGGGAAACAATATACATCTAACTTGCCCAAACTTTTTGATCGTGGTGTATTAATACAATTAAAACAGTCAGATAGCTTACTAACTTTAAATGTTGTTTCCAATAGAAATGCCAACTATGTATTTATTGTACAATCAAACAATACTATTGACAAGAACCTTTCTAGAAAAATTGGTAGCAATGAGCATATGACCATACCTATTGGTCAATTAACTGATGGAATTAATATTTTCACAGTGATGGATGATCAATTTAAGCCAATGGCTGAAAGATTATTTTTTAAATATCCAACTACTACATCCAATCTATCCTACCAATTAAAAAAGGAAATTTCAAATAGGTCAGTTGTTCAGGTTCAACTAGCATTAAAAGAATCTAATGGGAATCCTATATCTGCTTATGCTTCTGCTGCAGTGTATAAATACGATTCTATAGTTGGCATTGATTCATTAAGCATACAAGATTATCTTTTACTTGGGTCTAATTTAACTGAATCAATAGAATCACCATTTAGTTACTTTAATCCCAATAAAAGCAGCAAAGAAAAAAATAGTGAAATGGATCTATTGATGCTGACGCATGGTTGGAGAAAATATAATTGGACTGCTGATTTTCTACCTGAAACTAATGGACATTTTATTAGAGGAAAAGTAATCATGCCAACTGGTCAAAAATTGGAAGACAGGGCATCAATTTTTTTATCTACTACTGGAATAACTCCCCAATTTAAAACAGCTCCAGTGGATTCATTAGGGCAGTTTCATTTTATTCTACCAGAATTTTATAACAATGGACAAATAATTCTTCAAAAAGGCTTGCTAAATGCTTCGAGTAAATTACTTTCTTTTTCAATTCAGGATCCTTTTTCAAATAAGCCAACAAAGATGAATGCAATCAATAATAAAGCATTCCCAATGTATAGTATCAACAAAGCCCAAATTCAATTAGAGATTCAAAATAAATTTGGTCTAAAAAGTGAAAAATTTGCAGCATTTAATCAAGACACTCTATCCTTTTACGGCAAACCTAATAATCAGTATCTTCTTGATAATTATGTTAGATTTAATACCCTTGAAGAAGTTTTAAGAGAATATGTTTCCCCAGTCATGCTTAGAAAAAAGAATGACCAGTATTTTATCAATGCATACGATGCTGAATCAACCACTTTTTTTACACCCAGTCCCCTTGTTTTAATGGATGGTGTTCCTCAATTAGATTTTAATAGTCTCTTAAATACCGACCCGTTAAAAATTAAAAAATTGGAAGTGGTAGATAGAACCTATTATTATGGTAATAATACATTTTATGGGATTCTTCATTTCACTTCTTACAATGGCAACAATATTGATACCGACATTGATCAACATCTTAAAACATTTGATTACAAGGGCTTAGAACAGCAACGTGTCTTTTACACGCCTACCTACAAACAAGATTTCCAGAAACTTTCAAGAATGCCTGATTTTAGAACACTGCTTTCTTGGCAACCACAATTAGTAGTTAGTGCAGAAGGAAAGCTAGATATGTCATTTTTCACTTCTGATGTTTCAGGTAATTTTGTGATTTCCATTCAAGGAATTTCCGAAAAAGGTATACCTATTCATCAGCTCATACCATTTAAGGTTCAATAGCTATACAGTCTAAAAATGACTACTAATAATTTTTCTTCTTTTTGAATTTTCTCTACATTTATACAATGAAAAAAATAACTGTAATTCTTGGTCTACTTTTGCTGATTTTTTTTGAATTTGCAAGAGTATATTTAATTATGCCTTTACCAGGTAGCCAACAATTTAATTCTATAGATATTGCCTATTTTCTGGGAACCAATAAATGGATCATTAGATTAGTTGGATATTTGTTTTTAATCATTATTTCTGCATCCATTTGGAAGAACATTGTAAAAAAAGAAAAAGTTATCCTTCTTTTTTTAGCAACTATTTATGTAGTTATTTTTTATGTCTTTACTTTCCAAATGGAAGCCGATAAAATGTTTTATCAGCCAACCAAAGTTGTAACAGCCTCTCTATCAAATAATAAAATTCGTACAAATAAATTAGTGATAGGAGTAGTGATGGATAGCATTGCTATTGCTTATCCTATTCAATTAATTGGTTATCATCATCAAGTAATTGATACGATTAATAATAAAGCTATTATGGTTACCTATTGCACTGTTTGTAGAACTGGCAGGGTATTTAGTCCTATGGTGAATGGTAAGCAAGAAACATTTAGATTAGTGGGCATGGATCATTTTAATGCAATGTTTGAAGATCAAACTACAAAAAGCTGGTGGAGACAATCCAATGGCGAATGTATCGCTGGTCCATTAAAAGGCTATAAATTAGAAGAAATCAAATCACAACAAGCAGTTTTGTCCGCATGGGCTAGAGTTCATCCCGATACAAGAATATTACAACCAGATCCTGTTTTTCAAGATAAATTTGACCAAATGGATACCTATGATAAAGGATTATCTAAAGGAAATTTAACAAAAAGAGATAAATCTTCTTGGAGCAGCAAATCATGGGTTCTAGGAATTGAGGATGGCGTTCATTCAAAAACCTATGATTGGAATCAACTTGTAATGCAAAAAATTATACAGGATTCAATTCAAAACAATCCAATAGTTATTATTTTAGAAAACGATTCAGCTTCATTCCATACCTATAGTAGAAAATTGAACAATGAAGTATTAAGCTTTAAAAAAAGTAGCGATTCTATTTTGGATATCAATACGGGTTCTTTATGGAATTACGATGGAATTTGTATTGAAGGAACATTGAAAGGCAAGGTTTTAACTAAAGTTGCTAGCTATCAAGAGTTTCTTCATTCTTGGGAGTTTTTCCACCCCAAAAGTAGTCGATATGGCAAATAGTCCTTCGGTTTAATGTAAGGCTTTCCAAATTGCTAATTCTACTTGAGAAAAATTGTTGCGGATTTATATAAATTGGTTGGGTCTAAATAATTCTTCTATTACATTTTATTCCAAATCTAATGTAAAACATCATACCTCAATAAAACATCCGAATCAAATTGAATTAATTCAAGCAATTGAAAATGCTGCTTCTCACCAATTTCTTGAAATATACCTGAACTAAATGCATTGATAGAGGAAGGGTCTGTCAGTAGTTTTGGTGCAATAAATATATTCATTTCATCGACTAGATTTTTAGATATAAAAGAGGCATTTAGTTTACCTCCACCTTCAATTAACACTTCACAGATATTTTTTTGAAGAAGCTGTTTATTTAGCTCATCTAGGCTTAGTTGATCATCAATTAGTGGAACCTGAATTACTTCTATAAATTCTTCCAAAGGGCCTTGGTAATCTAAATGGGTAACTAAATAAATCTTGGTATTACTTCGCTTATAAAGCAGTTCAAGCTTTTTATTATTTAGAATAGATAAGTTTTTATCTAGGATAATTACATTCTGCTCTTTTTCTTGAGCTCCTTCCATTCTAATATTCAATTTCGCATTGTCTTGAAGCACAGTTTTAGCTGATGTTAAAATAGCATCTACTTGATTCCTTAATGTAGCATGCACATATTGCCTACTTTTTTCATTGGAAATCCATTTACTATTTCCATTTCTATCTGCAATAGATCCATTTATAGTTGTGGCTGTTTTTAAAATATATCTGGGTCTTTTAAATTTTTGGTTGATATTAAATACCTGATTTAATTTTTGTAACTCAGGCATGTGAACTACCTCCACTTCTATACCTGCTTCAGCAAGTATTTTTGCTCCTGATACTTTTGGATTGGGATCCAAAGCACCAATCACCACTTTTTTTAATTTATGTAGTATGATTAAATCTGAACATGGAGGGGTTTTCCCAAAGTGTGAGCAGGGTTCAAGGGTGACATAAAGCGTACATGTAGATAAATCTTTATGGTTTTCAAGCGCTTGTTGAATAGCAAAAACCTCAGCATGGGGTTCGCCTAGCTTTTTGTGGTAACCTTCCCCTATAATTTCTCCCATTTCATCAACAATAATAGCCCCAACAAACGGGTTGGGTCTAATGTCCTTTGAATTTGCTTTTTTCGACAATAAAAAAGCTTTTTGTAAATAAGCTAATGCAGTCATTAAGATTATCTTTGCATTTCAAAAATAAACAGATTTTACCAGATGTTTACAGGAATTGTTTCAGATGCATTGATTGAACAAATCATCCCAGATTCCAATGGATGGGAGCTCATTATTGATGCACCTTCTATTGCTCAAAAAGTACAAATAGGTGATAGTGTAGCAATTGATGGAGCATGTTTATCTGTAATCAGCATAAATGGAGACCTATTATCTTTTTACGTTTCAACAGAAAGTATTGATAAAACAATTATTCAATTTTATACTGCAGGTAAAAAAATAAATATTGAATTGCCTATGCAACCTAATGGGTATTTAGGTGGGCATTATGTATTGGGACATGTGGATGCAAAAGCCAAAGTTGCCAAAATTATCGCTGGTGAAAAAGCTTGGTTTTTTAATATAGAAGTGCCTACAGAATTTGAAAAATATGTTGTTTATAAAGGATCTATATCCATCAATGGTATTAGCTTGACGATAAATAAAGTGGTTAATAATACTATTGAATTATGTATTATCCCTGTAACTATTGAAAAGACTAATATGTCTCTATTGAAGGAAGGAGATTTGGTGAATATCGAGTTTGATATTTTAGCAAAGTATACAGAGCAATTACTCAATAAAAGAGCCCAAAATGTTTAATAAAATCGAAGAAGCACTGGAAGCTTTTAAATTGGGAAATCCAATTTTGGTAGTAGATGATGAATCTAGAGAAAATGAAGGAGATATCATTTTTGCAGCAAGTATGGCAACACAAGAAAAGTTGAATTTATGCGCTAAAGAGGCAAAAGGGTTGGTTTGTATTGCAATAGATCCAAGTATTGCAAAAAGATTAGATCTTAAACCTGTAAGCTCCAATCATTTAGATCCTTTCCATACGGCGTTTTACGACTCTATAGATGCTATGCCTCAGTTTGGCATTACTACTGGTATATCTGCGAAAGAAAGAGCAATAACAGCTTCTTTGGTGGCAGATCACAATAGCCATTCAAATGATTTCATTAAGCCGGGTCATTTATTTCCCGTAGTGGCAAAAAAACAAGGGGTTTTAGTAAGACAGGGTCATACAGAAGCAGCCGTTGATTTGTGTAAATTAACGGCACTTGAACCAGCTGCTATAATTTGTGAGGTGATGGATTCTGATGGTAATATGATGAGAAGAGAGGGCTTATTGGAATTCTCAAAAAAACATGAGCTTCCAATAATCACCATTCAGCAAATTGTGGAGTACAGAAATACTAAAGAAAATCATTTATTGTTTGTCTCTAAAGCAAAATTACCAACTCAATTTGGTGAATTTGATATTCAGGTTTTTGAAAATTATTTAACTGGAATAGAGCAGGTGGTTATATCAACCTATACAACTCAAAATAAGCCTATTGTAAGAATTCATAGTGAGTGCATGACAGGTGATATTTTTGGAAGCCTAAGATGTGATTGTCAAGAGCAATTACACAATTCTCTATCTATGATAGCAGAGAATGGGAATGGATACCTGATCTATTTAAAAGGTCAAGAGGGAAGGGGTATTGGCATTGGTAATAAAATTGCTGCTTATACATTGCAAGAAAATGGCATGAATACTTATGAAGCCAATGAGGCACTAGGATTACCAAAAGATAAAAGAAATTATATAGATGCTATATGGATTTTACAAGCCTTACATGTGGATCAATTTAAGCTTATTTCTAATAATCCTGAAAAAATAGAGATTCTTAAAAAGGCGGGCTTTAATTTTGAAGTAATTCAATTAACTTCAAAATCAAACGACCACAATTTCAAATATTTATCAGATAAAATACAGTTTGCTCAACACTCTATCAAATTAAATTAAGATGATCGCCATAATTAAAGCAACATTTAATAGCCATATTACAGACTTATTAGAAGCATCTTGTATTGATTATTTACAAGAACAAAAATATCCCTTTGAAGCTTTTGAATGCCCCGGTGCAGTAGAAACAGTTGTTTATGCGAATAAGTTAATTCAAACCAAAAAGTATGCATCTATAATTGTTATTGGAGCAATTATTCAAGGCGATACAGATCATTATGATTACGTATGTCAATATGTTACAAATGGCATCAGCCAATTATCTGCAAATTATACTACACCCGTTGTGTTTGGTATTTTGACTACCCAAAACGAGGAGCTGGCATATGAAAGAGCAGCGATTGATAGAATGAATAAAGGCAAGGAATTCGCTGAAACTGCTTTATTTATGATCAATGCTTTTGAAAAGATATAGCCTATTGCCATCCTCCACCAATGCTCTTATATAGATTTAGTGAGGTAATCTTTTTACGCTTTGCTATATTAATTAGTTCAATATTGGATTGCAGTGCATTTTGCTGTGCTATAATTACATCCAAATAGGGAACTCTTGCAGATTTAAATAGTGCAAGCGCATTGTCTACAGCAAGATTATTGTCTTCATTTTTCTTTTTTGCAATGATATCAATAGCAGATAAATTATTGAATTCTGCAAATTCATTTACTACCTCAACATAACCGTTGATGATTTTTTGTTGATAATAAGACAATGCTTCTACCTCATTTGCATTGGCTGCATTGAAATTTGCTTTAATAGCAGACTTATTTACCAGTGGGGCTACTAAACCGCCTAATAAGCTAAATGCCATCGATTCAGGGGTTCTAAAAAGATAACTACTATTAAATGCTTGGAATCCTATTCCTGATACAATATTAAAATTAGGCAGAAAGGCTGCCTTGGCTGCTTTTACATCAAATTTTGCAGCATTTAAAATCAATTCAGCTGCTTTGATGTCCGGTCTATTGCTTAGTATATCAGATGGCAAGCCTTTATATAAAATTGCATTTGATTCGTATAAACTTTCTTTATTTCTTTGAATATCTTGAGGGAATCTACCTATTAAAATATTCAAACCATTTTCAGTTCTTAATACTTGTTGTTGAATTTCTAATTCAAGCATCAACAAATTTTGTAACTGACCACTAAATTGCAAAACAGCTAATTCGTTGGTTTTACCTGCATCTTTTTGAGCTTTTACATATTCTAAAGCTTCTTTTTGTTTTGTGATGGTTTCTTTAAT
>CANHUW010000014.1 GCA_947463975.1 Bacteroidota bacterium | reverse complement strand
TGAACCCTTACCTAATGGCTTTTTGACCAATTGTTTTATCAATAAAAATATTTCTTATAAAGTTAAAGGCGATCAACATCGAATTAGATTATATCTGCAATTTCAAAATATTTTCAATATGCAATTCTCTGTCTTCGCGTTTGAACAGTCTAGGTATGATTATAAAAGTTTTAATGCATTAAAGTTTCCTCCTAGATATTTACAAGGATATCCTTCGAATGCCTTTATTCAAATTATTTATCAAATCAATTAGTTATTTATGAAAAAAATACAAATTTCCTTTTATGCGTGTTTCCTTTTTATTTTATCAACGCCAGCTTGTTTAAAACAGGCCTCTTTTGCCAATAATATCAATCATCGGGTTGATAGTATTGTAAGTATTAAAAGTTTAAAAAAGCTTCACTATACTGGCGAATTTGAAGTTGTCCAGCAGAATATGAGTATTGAAGCTATAGTAGTAGCCAATGATGCGTCTAATAATTTATATAAAACTATAGCTGTGCAAGATAGTACTGCGGGAATCATGATATTATTGGATGGAGTTAATTTATATCAAGAATTCCCCATTGGTGCAGTCTTAAGAATTCAATTAAAAGATTTAGTACTCACAGATTATAGAAGAATGATTCAAATTGTTGCAGCCATAGACACTACGAATGGCTCATTGCAAACTACTGGAATCCCGTCACCCCTTTTTTCTAAACATATAGTTGTTGTTAAGGATCAACCAAATATAAAGCCCATTCAGGTAGGTTTTAAAAATTTGCATGATAGTTTACAAGGAAGATTAATCAAAGTATCTAATGTTGAGTTTGCTTCAGCAGATACCAATCTGTCTTATGCAGATAAAAAAAATAAAATTGGAGCAAGTAGGGCTTTGAAATTTTGTACGGGTGGAACAGTTTATTTGAGAACTAGCGGGTATGCGGATTTTGCAGGTATCAAACTACCTTCGGGAAATGGAGACGTCGTGGGGGTATATTCAGTATACAATAGTGAAAAACAGGTCTTTATAAGAGACACAAGTGACATTTTGCTCAAAAATAGGCGTTGTACAGGGGCGGCTTGGCTGAAAAATTAGCCATTGCTTGTCAGCTTGTCAGAATCAGAGGTTTGGTATCTTCTTTGCTATATAGATGTCAAATAAGTAAACAATAGAATTATGCAAAAAGGTCAAATACGCGTTCAGACGGAGAACATCTTCCCAATTATTAAGAAGTTCTTGTACAGTGATCACGAGATTTTTTTACGTGAGTTAGTGAGTAATGCAGTGGATGCAGCTCAAAAATTAAAAACTCTTCACGGTAAAGGAGAAGCCAAAGGTGAATTAGGCGAACTTAAAGTAGAAGTGGTGTTAGATGCTAAAGAAAAAACCATTTCCATTATTGATAATGGTATCGGTATGTCTGCTGAAGAAGTAGATAAGTATATTAACCAAGTTGCCTTCAGTGGAGCAGAAGAATTTGTTCAGAAATACAAAGACGCTAGCGTGATTGGCCATTTTGGTTTAGGCTTTTATAGCTCTTTCATGGTAAGTAGTAAAGTGGATATTTATTCAAAAAGTCATACTGGCACTCCAGGTGTTTTCTGGAGCTGTGATGGGAGCACTGAATATGAGTTGTATGAAGTAGATTATAGTAATCGTGGAACAAAGATTGTTTTACATATTAACGAAGAGAGTGCAGAGTTTTTGGAAGCACATAGAGTGAAAGGAATTTTAGAGCGCTTCTGTAAGTTCTTGCCTGTGTCAATTTATTTCACCGATGCGAATGCCGAGAAAGTGGAGAAAACAGAAGCGGACGCAGATAAAAAAGAAGAAGCGCCTAGGCCAATCAATAATACCAATCCTTTGTGGGTTCGTAAGCCTTCTGAATTAACCAAAGAAGATTATGAAAATTTTTACAAAGAATTGTATCCATTTGGTGAGACGCCTTTGTTTTGGATTCATTTGAATGTAGATTTTCCATTTAACCTAACGGGTATTTTATATTTCCCTAAGATTAAGCAAAGCTTTGAGATTCAAAAAGATAAAATTCAATTATACTGTAATCAAGTATTTGTTACAGATGAAGTAAAAGATATTGTTCCAGAATTTTTGATGTTATTGCATGGTGTAATTGACAGCCCAGATATTCCATTGAACGTGAGTCGTAGCTATTTACAAGGAGATCCAAATGTAAAGAAGATCAACGCGCATATCACAAAAAAAGTAGCAGATAAGTTGGAAGAAATTTTCAACACAGATCGTAAAGCTTTTGAAGAGAAGTGGGAGAGCTTAGGTTTGTTTGTGAAATATGGTATGATTACAGACGATAAATTTTTAGAAAAAGGGAATAAATTTTTGATTTTAGAAGACGCTGCCGAAAAAGGAAAGTATTATACACTAGATGAATACAAAACTGCTACGGAAGCCATTCAAAAAAACAAGGATGGTAAACATGTTTTATTATATACTACCAACCCGGTAGGTCAGGATGCGTTTATACAAGCTGCTGTAGCAAAGGGTTATAAGGTTATTAGCTTGGAAACCATGGTGGACGCTGCCTTTATCAATAACGTAGAAATGAAGTGGGAGGGTGTTCAGTTTGTTCGTGTGGATGCAGATGTGGTAGATAACTTAATTGATAAACAAGAAAATGTTGATTCTGTTTTATCAAAAGACGAAGTGGAGCAAGCAAAAAAATTATTCGAATTCCAGGTTCCTCAAATCACCATCACTGTGGATGTGAAAGGTCTAAGTAAGGATGCTGCTCCGGTGATCGCGACGCGTCCTGAATTTATGCGTCGTATGAAAGATATGGCTAGCATGGGTGGTGGAGGCATGACTGCTTTTTATGCGCAAATGCCCGATGAAGTGAATTTAACTATCAATGGCAATCATCCTATCTTCCAAGCTTTATTAAAAGAACCAGATATTGATAAGCAACAAAAGCAAGCTAGAAACTTAGCAGATCTTGCCTTATTATCTCAGGGTTTATTACAAGGAACAGAACTAACCAACTTTATTAATAGAAGTGTGGACTTATTAAAATAGTGCTTCCCCAATAGATAAAAAAGTAAAAGCGACTCCGAGGAGTCGCTTTTTGTTAGATGGGGTAGTAAAATATTGCAAGTCTATGCTTCGCAAGGTTTGATGTCTATAATTTGTAGTTGCACCGATTGCGTTCCCTGCCAGTCATTTAATTGCAATTGGAAAACGATATCAAATGGCTTTCCGGATTGAATAACGTCCATATGTTGTGGCATATTGTATCCAATGCCTCTCACCGTATTCTTGCCTTGTTTAAAACTACAGCTAATATGCTGATCTTTCACAATTTTACTATAGCCAGTATCTTGGACTTTATGTGCAATAAAAATGGGTCGCATGTTTTCAGGTCCAAAAGGTTCCATTTGTGAAATGATCTGGTAAAAGTTCATGCTGATATTGTCTAAAGGCAATATTGAGTTAATGGTAATTTCAGGAGTGAGTTGTTCTTCTGTAATTCTTTCTGCTACAGATTTTTCAAATGCATCTTTGAATGCTTCCAACTGATCTAATGCCAAGGTCATGCCCGCTGCAGCAAAATGCCCGCCATAACCCAACAAGTGTTCTCTGCAGGCATGGAGTGCTTCATATAAATTAAATCCTAGTACACTTCTTGCACTACCTGCAATCACATCTCCACTTTGTGTTAAAACAATGGTAGGCTTATAATGTTTTTCAATTAATCTACTTGCAACAATTCCCACCACTCCTTTGTGCCAATGTGCTTGAAACACCACAGAGGATTTCTTTTGTTGGTGATTTGGATCATTTTCAATTTGAGCTAAAGCTTCTTCCGTAATGGTTGAATCAGCTTCTCTTCTATCTAAATTATCTTGTTGTAATAAAGAGGCAATGGCTCTGGCATTTGTTAAGTCTTTTTCAATAAATAATTGAACGGCTTTTTTAGCATCATCCATTCTTCCGGCAGCATTGATTCTTGGAGATACAGTGAACACCAAACTACTCATTTTTATGGGAAGGTTTTGTTTGGATTGCTCTAAAATTGCTTTTAGTCCGTTACAAGGGTTGTCATTGATTTTTTGTAAGCCAAAAAAGCTCAAGGTTCTATTTTCATCTACTACAGGAACAATATCTGCAGCAATAGCAGTCATCACTAAATCTAAATATTGCAAATAGCTTTCACTAGGTAGTTGGTATGTTTCAGCCAATGCGGTAATTAATTTAAATACTACTCCGCAGCCACACAATTCTTTAAATGGGTAAGTACAATCTATTTGTTTTGGATTGAGTATTGCAATTGCTGGAGGAATGATTGGATCGGGTAAGTGGTGATCGCATATGATAAAATCCATTCCTAGATCTTTTGCATAGGCAATCAGTTCTGTTGATTTAATACCACAGTCTACTGAAATAATTAAGTCAAATCCATTTTCTTTTGCAAAGTCAATACCAATTTTCGAAATACCATATCCTTCTTTATATCTATGGGGTATATAATAATCTATATTAGGAGACAATTCTTTTAAGAACTGATATAAGGTAGCTACTGATGTAGTGCCATCTACATCATAATCTCCGTAGACCAATATTTTTTCTTCTTTATCAAAAGCTATTTGAATTCGCTCCACTGCTTTTTTCATGTCCTTCATTAACCAAGGTGAGTGAAGGTGTTCAATATGGGGTCTGAAGAATTTTTTGGCAGCTTCAAAATCTACAATACCTCTTTGTACTAGCAACTCACAAAGAATGGGACTAATCTTTAATTGCTCTTGAAGTACAGCAACGTTTGCCGGATCGGCTTTTAATATATTCCACCTTTTCTCCATTAGTATGCTCTATCAGTTGTATATCTCACTAATTCTTCAAGCGCTTCTCTGGCAGGAGAGTCTGGGAAAGAATTTAATATGTTCAATGCATTGTCTCTGTATTCTTTCATTTTTGCCTCTGCATATTCAATACCACCATAGTCCTTTACAGCATCAATTACGAATTTCACTTTTACCTTATCGTTATTATTATTCTTAACAATATAGATAATAGATTTCTTCAAATCCTTTGGTACTTTTTGTAATATATGAATAAGGGGTAGGGTTAATTTTTTTTCTTTGATGTCATTACCCGTTGGTTTACCCACTTTAATATCACCATAATCAAATAAGTCATCTTTAATTTGGAATGCCATACCAACTTGTTCTCCAAAGTTTTTCATTTTTTCAATGATGGCTTCGTCATGTGTTACTGAAGCCGCACCAGCAGAACAACTAGAAGCGAGTAGGCTGGCAGTTTTTCCATTGATAATATCGTAGTAAACGGTTTCGTCAAAATTTAAATTTCTGGTCTTCTCAATTTGTAGCAATTCTCCCTCACTCATTTTCTTTACTGCATTGGACAATATGGTTAGGGTATTAAAATCTTTATTTTCTAATGATAGTAAAAGACCTTTTGATAACAAGTAGTCTCCCACCAATACTGCAATTTTATTTTTCCAAAGTGCATTAATAGATAAAAAGCCTCTTCTTTCGGTGGCATCATCTACAACATCGTCATGTACTAAAGTGGCAGTGTGTAATAACTCTACTAAAGAAGCAGCTCTATAAGACGCTTCATTGATTTCACCGTGTAATTTTGCGGATAACAATACAAACATGGGACGCATTTGCTTACCCTTTCTTTTGACAATGTATTGCATGATTCTATCTAACAAAGAAACCCTGCTTTTTACCGCTTCTTTGAAATGCGATTCAAAAAGATCTAATTCTTTACCAATTACTTTCTTTGCTAATTGCATGGGGGGTTAGTCGTTAAGCATATTAAAATGAAGTGCACCGAAATTTTGCAAGGAACTTAATTTTAAATCAGCAGCACCCCATATCTCTGATTTAATATGTTCTGCAGCAGGTACTACCACACATGTCATTCTTGCGGCTTTAGCAGCAATCATGCCATAAAAAGAATCTTCAAAACAAATACAAGCTAATGGATTTGTATGCAAGCCTGCAGCACATTCTAAATAAACTTGTGGATGTGGTTTTGCATGAATCATGTGTTGTGCAGAACAACTTGATTGTATATAGCTTCTAATATGCAATTTGTCTTTGATCCATTCAATCAATAAAGCTGGGGATGAGGTAGCTAAGCCCATTTTGAAATCTCTTTGTAAAAAAAACTCAAAAACATGTTCTACACCAGGCATCAAAGTGGCATCCTTGTCTATTAAGTCTAAAGCCAGGTCAATGATCTTTTGCTCTGCTCTATCAAACTCGCTTGCGGGCACTTTATGTTCATGTAGCCAATGTGCTACAAATTCTTTAGATCTAAGGCCAGTGGTAAATTGGTATTGTGCATCTGTTAATTGAATTCCATATTGTCTAAAGATCTCTGTAGCAGCCTTATTCCATAGAGGCTCACTATTTATTAATAATCCATCAATATCAAAAATTACTGCAGACTTCTTCATTGTTTAAAGATACTATTTGTTAGTTAAACAGCGCATTTATCATACATATTTATGTGTTATATTGCAGATCTAATTAATCTGACAAGTATGAGTTTGTGGGAGCGTATTAAAAGAATTAAAATTTTCCGTTCTGTGATATATGGAGTGGTAGGTTTGTTTTCTTATCCTGGCCTAGCATTGTTTAATACGATTGATATTCAGGGAACTGAAAATTTAGAAAATCTACCCAAGAAAAATGTTTTGTTTGTAAGCAATCATCAAACCTATTTTGGTGATGTAATTGCTTTTGTTCATATTTTTTGTGCAGTCAAATGGGGCAAGTACAACAAACTGGGCATCCCATATTATTTATTGAATCCTTTTACCAATGTTTATTTTGTTGCTGCAGAAGAAACTATGAATAGCAATTGGTTAACAAAATTATTTAAATTAGGTGGAGCTTTAACGGTAAAAAGAACTTGGAGAGCGGAGGGTCAGGACGTGCAAAGAGATAGAGATGTGGTGGATACACAAAAAATTGATAAAGCTTTAAAAAAGAGCTGGGTAATTACTTTTCCTCAAGGTACCACCAAACCTTTTGCTCCTGGGAGAAAAGGGACAGCGCATATTATCAAAAACAATCATCCCATTGTTGTGCCTGTAGTGATTAACGGTTTTTGGAGAGCTTTTACTAAAAAAGGATTAACCTTTAAAAAAGTTGGTACGCCTTTAACAGTAAGGTTTAAACCAGCTTTAGATCTAAATTATGATGCACCTGTAGAAGAGATTTTAGAACAAGTAATGGAATCCATAGAGCAAAGCAAATCTTTTATGCTAAAGGGTGCACATCACCAACAATAAATTTAGTCTTTAATAAACAATGCTTTTAGCTCAGTTGCGTCATCTGGTAACATCTTGCCAGCAAGGATCAAACGTAATTGCCTTCTTCTTAAAGCACCTGCATAATATTTTTTTTCCTCCTCTGTTTCTGGAATGATCTCGGGAACTTTTTTCGGTTTTTTATGATCATCCAATCCCACAAAAGTAAAAAAGGCTTCATTGCTTAGTTCTCTAGATTGTGTGATCATATTTTGATTCCACACTTTTAAATGAACTTCCATAGAAGTATTAAAAGATCTGGTAACGCAGGCTTCAATACATATTACATTGCCCAGTTGTATAGGTGTTTTAAAACTTAAATTATCTACTGAAGCAGTCATACATGCAGAATTGCAATGTTTGGAGGCAGATAGATAAGCAGCTATATCCATCCAGTACATTAGTTTTCCTCCCATCAAATCTCCAAAGGTATTGGTGTCATTGGGTAATACCAATTCATTCATGGTAATAAAGGAATCCTTCGCTTTTCTTGCTTCCATACATTTGTATTTAGAAGCCAAAGATACAATATGTTATATTACACAAGATTCGAGTTTGGAAAGATAATTTGGGTCAACGCTGGCGCCGATGCCTGGAGTGTCTTCAATACTGATATGCATTCCATCAAATTGAACACCTCCTATAACAGGATCTTCCTTATGCCCCAATAAGCATGTGTCCATATCGTAAAAGTGAATATTGTCATGTGCCATGGCAAAATGCGCTTTGGCACTTAAGGCCAATCTGCTTTCTAACATTCCTCCCATCATGCAAGCTATCCCATTGGCTTTTGCTATATCATGTATTTTGATGGCTTCTTGAATGCCGCCACTTTTGGAAAATTTAATATTGATATAGTGACATGCTTTTTGAAGAATTAATTTTCTTGCTTCATGGTGTGTGAATACAGATTCGTCTGCCATAATTTTAATGGGAGAGGCTGCGCATAACGCAGGTAAATAATCATCATAGTATTTGTGCATCGGTTGCTCGCAAAATTGAATATCATAAACGGACAATGCAGTTAAAACAGGTAATGCATCTTCTTTTGACCAACCTTGATTGGCGTCAATTCTTAAAATTGTTTTTTTACCAATTGCTGATCTTATTTGGTGGATTCTTTCAATATCATCAGCAGGTTTTTTACCTAATTTAACTTTGATCATAGTAACTCCTTTGGCAACAAATTCTACTGCTTGCTTTGCCATATTTTCTGGCGTACCCATACCAATGGTTAAATCAGATTCGATAGGTTTTTGTTGGCCTCCTAAAAAAGCATACAATGGTTGATTGGCTGCTTGTGAAGCGATATCGTATAAAGCTAAATCAAATGCACTCTTTGCGGTATAGTTTCCTGCAATAATTTGATCTAACTCTTTTAATCTCTCTTCCATAGCCAATGGATCTTTGCCTTTCCAAAAAGCTGCAAAATCTTTCGCCAATAAATAACAACTTTGTTGTGTTTCTCCAACAATCATTGGAAAGGCAGAACATTCTCCCCATCCTATGATGCCATCGTCTGTATGAATTTTGATCAAAACATTTTGTGCATATTCCATGGTACCTGTTGCAATAGTGAATGGCTCCATCGGAATTTTGTATAAGTATATCTCTGTTTTAACGATTTTCATATTCCACAATTTAGAAGCCAAGATACCGCATATTATTTATATCTATATCCTTTGTAATTAGCTATTTAGTACCGATATTTGCGAACGAACCAATGTTAGCATGAATCCATCTTTTGACAATACCCAAAATGCTTTTGCCTACAAATCTACTAGCGATTTAAAGAGAGCAAGATTTTTATTCAGTGTAATTCAAAGTCCATTGGTAGTATCATTGGCCACCAAATTAACGCCTGCATTAATGCAATCAGGTTTGCCTATTAATGGACTCATTAGAAATACCATTTTTAAACAATTTGTGGGGGGAGAAACTTTAGAAGAATCTGCAAGGGTGGTGAAGCAATTAGGTGCTTATCAAGTGCAGGTAATTTTAGACTATGGTGTTGAGGCTAAAGAAGGAGAAGCAAATTTTGATGCTGTTACAGAACATTTTATTGAAGCCATAGAATTTGCGGCTTCTCAAGCCAATGTTCCTTTTGTGAGTGTTAAAATCACTGGTATCGCTAGCCATCATTTATTAGAAACCTTAAATGATGCACCAAGATTGAGAAGCGGTATTCATGATAGTGAGGAAGATAATGCAGCATGGGACAGAGTTAAAGAAAGAATGCATGCTATTTGTGAAGTGGCTTCTGAAAAGGGGGTGGGTGTATTAATTGATGCAGAAGAAACTTGGATACAAGATCCTATTGATCGATTGGCCATTGAATTAATGGCTATTTACAATAAAGAAAAAGTAGTGGTATACAATACCTATCAATTGTATAGACATGATCGATTGAGATTCTTGCAAATGTCTCATTCTATTGCAAAGGAAAAGCAATTCTTATTAGGCGCTAAATTGGTAAGAGGTGCTTATATGGAAAAAGAAAGAGAGCGTGCTCAAAAAAATGGTTATGCTTCTCCCATACATGAAAACAAAGAGGCAGTTGATGTAGATTTTGATAAAGCAACTGATTACTGTCTTCAGCATTTAGACAATATTGCATTGTTGGTAGCTTCACATAATGAACATAGCAATCAATTAGTGACGCAAACTATGCAAACAAAGCAGTTGGATACCCATCACCCTCATATTCATTTCTCACAGTTGTATGGAATGAGTGATCATATCACATTTAACATGGCAGCTGCAGGGTATTCCGTAAGCAAATACTTGCCTTTTGGACCTATCAAAGACGTCATTCCATATTTGATGCGCAGGGCAGAGGAAAACTCAAGCGTAAATGGTCAAACTGGACGTGAATTGGTGTTAATTCGTAAGGAATTAGCGCGCAGGAAGGGGAAATAATTTTTTTATTCTCCAGCGTATTGGTTGTAAATTGCAGCATGCAACAATATTTAGATTTAGTACAACATATTTTAGATCATGGTAACCAAAAAACAGATCGAACAGGTACAGGGACAAAGAGCTGTTTTGGATATCAAATGCGTTTTAATTTACAAGAGGGCTTCCCTTTAGTGACTACCAAAAAGGTTCATTTAAAAAGTATTATTTACGAATTGTTATGGTTCTTAAATGGGGATACCAATATTCAATATTTAAAAGATCATGGAGTGCGTATTTGGGACGAGTGGGCCGATGAAAATGGAGATCTAGGTCCTGTATATGGCAAACAATGGAGAAGTTGGGAAGGTGCTAATGGAGTAGTGATTGATCAAATTTCTGAATTGATTGAGCAAATCAAGAAAACACCAGATAGCAGAAGATTGATTGTGAGTGCGTGGAATGTGGGTGATTTATCTAAGATGGCTTTAATGCCTTGTCATAATATGTTCCAGTTTTACGTGGCAGATGGAAAACTAAGTTGTCAGTTATACCAAAGAAGTGCAGATGTATTTTTAGGGGTGCCATTTAATATTGCCTCATATGCTTTATTGACTATGATGATTGCGCAGGTTTGTGATTTACAATATGGTGATTTTGTGCATAGTTTTGGTGATGTGCATTTGTATAATAATCATTTTGAACAAGCTCAAACACAATTAGCAAGAAAGCCTTTCCCATTGCCTACTATGAAAATTAATCCTGCTGTTAAAGATATTTTCTCTTTCAAGTTTGAAGACTTCACATTAGAAAATTATGAATCTCATCCAGCAATTAAGGCTCCGGTTGCAGTATAATTAAATTAAAAAAGAATGAAAATATCCCTTGTGGTTGCTGCATCAGAGAATCATGCCATTGGCAAGGATAATCAATTGCTTTGGCACTTACCCAAGGATATGCGCTTCTTCAAAAACACTACTTGGGCTTTGCCAATTTTAATGGGTCGAAAAACATTTGAATCCTTAGGAAATAAAGTATTGCCAGGAAGAATGAATATCATCATTACTAGACAAGCCAATAAACAATATGAAGGTGCTAAAGTAGTAAGTACATTAGAAGAGGCTATTGCATTAGCCAAGCAAAATGATTACAAAGAATTAATGGTCATTGGGGGTGGTGAAATTTATACTATGGCTTTGCCAATGGCGCACACCATTTATTTAACAAGAGTTCATACACAAATAGAAGGAGATACTTATTTTCCTGTATTAGGCAATGAGTGGATCAAAACATCTTCTGATCCGCATTTGGCAGATGAGAAACATGCTTTTAATTTTGACTTTGAAATTTGGCAAAGAAAATAAAAGCCATGTATCCAACTTTCACACTGATTAAAAAATACATTCAGTATTATGTGAATGCTTCTAATAGCAAAGGGCATGGGGTACATTCTCCTTTTGTATATCAGTTTATACAAGAAGTTTTATTAAACAAGCAAATTCCTCATGAAGCAAATTTGATAGAAGCCAAAAGAGCTGATTTGCTTTCAGATAATACTGTTTTAGAAGTTTGGGATAGAGGTGCTGGGTCAAGACAAAACAATCAATCCAAAAGAGTGGTGAGGCATATTGCTGCTGCGGCTTTAAAGCCAAAAAAGTATGCCCAATTATTAGCCAAAATAGTCGACTATTTTAAGCCTGAGAATATTATTGAAATGGGTACTTCATTGGGGGTGACTACTTGTTATTTGGCAAAAGCTGCGAATGGCCAACCCGTTTTTACGATGGAAGGTGCTCCTGCAGTGGCTGAATGGGCTAAAAAAACGATGGCCGATTTAAAAGTGCATAATGCACAAATTATCGAAGGTGATTTTAATCAAACATTGCCTGACCTTTTACAAAAATTAGATAGAGTGGGTATGGCGTATATAGATGGTAATCATCAATATATTCCTACGGTACAATATTTTAGAGACTTGTTGAAAAAATCAGATGAAAATAGTTTCTTCATTTTTGATGACATTCATTGGAGTGAAGAAATGGAAAAAGCTTGGAAAGAAATTCAGCAAGACCCGGCGGTCACTTTAACCATCGATTTATTTTATATCGGCTTGGTATTTTTTAGAAAAGAAAATAAGGAGCCCATGCATTATACCATTCGATATTAATCATTCATGTTACCTGAATCATTTATACAATCATTAGAAGGGCTTCCTGGTTTTGAAAAAGAAGCTTTTATTGCTACGCATCAAAACGCAGAGCAAGTAACTTCTTTGAGACTAAATGCATTCAAGACTTTTGATGTAAAAAATCATCCTTTCTTACATAATACTTCGCAAATACCTTGGTGTACTAATGGCTTTTATTTGGAAGAGCGTCCATTATTTGTAAAAGACCCTCTCTGGCATGCAGGCGCTTATTATGTTCAAGAAGCAAGTAGTATGTTTTTGCATTTTATTTTAAGTCAGCTATATCCTAATCCGTCAGATCAAATTGTATTAGATCTCTGTGCAGCTCCAGGAGGTAAGTCTACCTTACTAGCCAATTATTTTGATAAGGGATTAGTAGTAGCTAACGAGACCATCAAAAATAGAAATCATATTTTGGTAGAGAATATCACCAAATGGGGACAAGATAATGTTGTGGTAACTCAGAATGATCCTGCACATTTTAAATCCCTGTCTTCTTTTTTTGATTTGGTAGTAATAGATGCCCCATGTAGTGGAAGTGGGTTATTTAGAAAAGATCCAAAAGCAATAGAAGAATGGAGCTTGGATCATGTACAACATTGCAGCATAAGACAGACCAGAATAATTGATGATAGTTGGGAGGCCATTAAAGAAGGAGGCTATTTAATTTATGCTACCTGTTCTTATTCCAAAGCAGAAGATGAAAAAATAATGGATTATATTGCTTCTTTGGACGGAATGAAAAATATTGCTATCTCTATTCCATCTTCTTTTAATATTGTAGAAACTGAAAGTGATATACATCAAGCTAAGGGGTATCGTGCTTATCCCAATTTAATTAAAGGAGAGGGATTTTTTATTGCTGTTTTTCAAAAAGTAAATTCAAGCGGTGGATATGCGCTAAGCAAAGAGCATCATTTATTACCTGCAAACAAAACAGAAAAAGAAATTGTTGCGAATAACTTTTCTTTACCTGAAGAAAAATACTTGATTTCGCATCAACAAAATTTAATTGCATTGAATGCTCAATGGAAAGAAAGTCTAGAAATGCTTTCAACTCAATTATATATCAAAAAAATTGGATTAAATATCGGCACGATCAAAGGCAAGGATTTAATTCCTAGTCATGATTTAGCTATGAGCAATTGGTCAAGTAAGCCCTATACTTTAACCGAAATAGACCTTGAATCTGCTTTGCAATTTTTAAGAAGAGCGGATTTGCACATAGAGGGTGTTAAGGGCTGGGTACTATTAACTTATATGAATATTGGTTTAGGTTGGATAAAGGCGCTGCCCAATAGATCGAATAATTACTATCCCAATGAATGGAGAATACTGAATTACTAGTTATTACATATTCAAATTTATATTAACATTAAAATTTAAGCATTTCTTTGCACATGTATTTTGTACCTTTGCACCATGTTCAAAAGACTTCTATTATTAACGGTGTTGGCTTTGGGTCTATTGGCTCAGGAGACTGCTTTTGCTGCAAAGCATAAAAAACAATCTAAAAAGCATAAAACTTCCGTGTCTTCCTCTAAAAAGAAGAAAAAATCGAAGCACACTCCTGCTTACAAGAAATCTGCTAAAAAGAAGAAAAGTACTGCCTATGCAAAGAATAGCAGAAAGCATAAAAAATCAAGATACAGAAAAGGCGCTAGAATTTCTGCCGAGCAACTTGCTGCTGATAGAGTAAAGCGAGCTGCATCCAAAGATATGATAGCGCAAAACCTAGAAAAGAAAAAACAAACAGATAGTGCTCATAAATTGGTTTTCGTAAATGTGAACAAAGAAGAAGAGGGTTATTTTGCAAGTATGTTCTCTAAGCAAAAACAAGCAGCCAATTTTCAAACCCTTGAAGGTACTGCTGCAGTTTTCAAAAGTGTAAGTGGTTGGGAGGATAAAAAGTTTTATATATTAACTAACGATATTCCTGTAGGAACCTTGGTGAGAATTACTACACCTGACTTTAAAAGTATTTGCGCTAAAGTAATTAGTGCTTTACCTGATGTGGGCAATAGTATTCAATATAGATTGAATGACGCTGCTGCTGCCATTCTTGGAATGACTTCCAAGACCTTTAAAATTTCTGTTACTTATTAAATTTTTTCTATGAAATCTAAATTTTTTGTAAGCTTTTTAGGAATGGTTTTTTTTCTTTTTGCTTGCGCACAAACTACTACTTCAACTGAAGAACAATCCATTGTAACAAGCTTGCCACTTAACATGTCCGCAATCAAATTTCAAGAAGTAATTAAAAAACCTGGAACTCAAATATTGGATGTTAGGACTGTAGAAGAATTCAAGTCAGGGCATATTGCAAATGCCTTACAAGCAAATATTATGGATGCTGCTGAGTTTGAAGATAGAGTTCAACATTTAAATAAAAACACAGTTGTTTATGTTTATTGTCAATCTGGAGGTCGAAGTGCAAGTGCTCAAAATATGTTGATGCAAAGAGGATTTAAAGTAGTTAATTTAGAAGGTGGAATAAGTAATTGGAAAATGAATCAACTGCCTTTAGAAGGCAGTGAAAATAAGGTTCAAATGCGTGTTGAAGACTATGATAAGGTTATTGCTGATAATAAAATGGTATTAGTAGATATTGGCGCAACCTGGTGTCCACCTTGTAGAAAAATGCAACCGATAATTGATCAAATCAAAAAAGAAAAAGGATCTGATTTATATTTTTTAGCAGTGGATGGTGGAACAGATATGGAAATAATGAAGCATGTATTCTTTCAATCTTTACCAACTTTTATCATTTATAAAAATGGGAAAGAGGTGTGGAGAAAGCAAGGCATTGTTGCTGCAGAAGAATTTCAAAAAGTATTCGCTGCTAGATAGCGCGATAGCCTCTTAAAAAATCTTCAATAGGCATTCTTTTCTTACCTTCCCATTGAATATCATTTAATAGTAGATAGCCATTTTTGCATGCAAATTTGGCTATTTTTTTGTCTTCAATAATGAATGTTCCTGGGGCTTCTTTCGGTATTTTGATTTCCTTTTGGGTAGAGCATAGCTTAACTACTTTCCCGTCTACTTTGGTGATGGCTCCTGGGAATGGCGCTAATCCTCTTACCTTATTGTGTATATGCTCTACTGTATTGTCCCAATTAATCTCACAATCTTTGGTGAATATTTTTGGAGCATGTTTATCCATACTTGGAATGGCTTGTGGTGTTGCAGTGATATTTCTTTGTACAAGGCCAATCACTGTTTTCACTAGCAGTTTTGCTCCTACTTCCATCATGATATCATGTAATTCCCCAGCAGTCATATTGTCACTAATGGGAATTCGCTCTTGGAATAAAATATCTCCAGTGTCAATAGCATGTTGTAATTGAAACGTTGTAACACCTGTATAGGTTTCTCCATTGATGATGGCCCAATTAATGGGAGCTGCACCTCTATAATCTGGTAATAAAGATCCATGCACATTCAAAGTACCCATTGGAGGGAATGACCATATTTTTTCTGGTAACATTCTAAATGCTACTACAATTTGTAAATCTGGCGCAAAGGATTGTAGCGCTTCTAAAAATTCAGGGGCTTTGAGTTTCTCAGGTTGTAAAACAGGTAACTGATTGGCTAGGGCGAATTGCTTTACTGCACTTTGTTGTAATTGCATGCCCCTGCCTGCTGGCTTATCTGGTGCAGTCACTACTGCCACTACATTCATATTAGCTTCTAATAAAGCTTTTAAAGAAGCCACTGCGAATGTGGGCGTGCCCATAAATACAATTCTAGGTCCTTGATTCATAACTCAAAGTTACTGAGAATTATGTACTTTTGCTCTTTGCACCTCTATGGTGCTTTATTTAAAATAAACAATATGCAACAAGTAAAAAATGGGGATACCATTCAAGTGCATTATCACGGTAAATTAACTAC
>CANHUW010000013.1 GCA_947463975.1 Bacteroidota bacterium | reverse complement strand
CAAACCACTTATTAAAAGCCTCTTTAGTGTTTTCTGCCTTTATTGCGCTAACCTTAATGGCTTTTAAACCAATCAACAAAACAGTTCAACCAGATAAGCCATTCGGAGGTTTAGCATTATATACAGTTCGTGATGCAATGATGAAAGATGCAAGAGCCACTTTAGAAAAAGTAGCACAAGCGGGATATGTAAATGTTGAATCTGCTGGTTACAACAATGGCAAGTTTTATAATTTATCTCCAGCAGATTTTAAGGCTTTGTTGGATGAAATGAAATTAACGCCAATATCTGCACATCAGGGTTCTGTAACTTTTGCCAATGTGGATCAACAAATTGCTGATTTAAAAACTGCGGGGTTTAAATACTTTGTTGTACCAGTTCCGCCAATGGGTACCTTCATTTATGATCCTGTTAAAAAAGGCATGGGAATGAAAGGTGGCGCAAAAGCTTTAGCGGAAACTTTAAATATTCTTGGTGCAAAATGTAAGGCAGCTGGCTTAGAATTATTATACCATAACCATGATTTTGAATTCAATAAAGATGCAGAGGGTAATGTAGTGATTGATTATTTATTGGAGCATTGCGATGCCAGTATTGTAAACTTTCAAATGGATTTATATTGGGTAACTAAAGCTGGTGCTGATCCAGTTGAGTACTTTAAGCGTTATCCAGGAAGATTTAAAATATGGCATGTAAAAGACATGGATGCTCAAGGTCGTTTTGCTCCAGTGGGTAATGGCAAGATCGATTTTAAGAGAATTTTAGCCAATAAGAAATTATCTGGAATGCAACACTATTTTGTTGAACAAGATGCTTGTTTTAATGAAACTCCATTAGAGGCTATTGTTATTAGCCATAAAGGGTTAACCAATATTGGATTTAACTAAAAAAGCTACTTTGAATAAAAAATCCCTCGAATTTTCGGGGGATTTTTTATTCAATTAATTATTTAAAAAATTAAATGAATAATCTCATCAAGAAGTCAGTTTGCTCTTCATCACCTAATTTAAAAACGTGTTGATCAAATACTTCAAAACCATTTTTAGTATAAAATTGGATTGCTTTTGGATTTTCCTGCCAAACGCCTAGCCAGATATATTTCAACATTTTTTCTTTAGCTACTTGAATTGTTTTTTCATATAGTTGCTGACCTGCTTTTTTACCTTGATATTCTTTAATAACATAGATTCTTTCTATCTCAAGTGCACTAGCATCTTTAATATCTGTTTGCGCAGGTCCCATGTTTAATTTCAAATAACCAATATTTTTATCATGATCCCTAATGATGAAAAATGCTGAATTTGGATTTTTTAATTCTTTTTCTAAAGCAGGTATAGATAAATTTTCATTTAAGTACTTATCCATATTTTCTTTGGTATTCATTGAGCAATAGGTTTCATAGAAGGTTTGTCTGCTAATTGATTGCAACTCCTCTACTTCACTTTCATTTACTTTTTCAATTACAAATAATGACATTCTAATTTGTTTTTAAGAATTTATGAGAACCATCGCAGTTAGGCATTCTTTTTGAAAGTCCACAAGTACAATCATGTATGCCATATCCATCCATTATTCTTGAAATATTTTTTTCAATTCTATTCATTCTAGTATCACTATTTTTGGTACCAGAAAAATATATAAGATAACCTCTTTGTCTACCTGGCGTTAATTTTTTAAATGCGTTTTCAAATTTTTTATTTTTTTTGAATTCAATCTCTAACTCTTCAATTAGTTCAGTACCTGGTTTTTCTTCTATAACTAATTGAATTCCTTCTTTTTCAATTCGAATGGCTTCCTTAACAAAAGACTTAATAATATTTTTTTTCTTATGTACCTCATCAATGTTTGTAAATCTTAATTGTCTAGAACTTTGTGTATTTTCTCCAGCTTTCTCTAGCAAATGCTTAGGATCTTTCAGTAAAGCCCCCTTAAAAAACCCTATATCACAATGCGTTTTAAATGCTTGTATTGCTAAAATATTTTTCTCTTCAAACATATAGCAGGGGATGCCCCATTTAATGGTCTCTGTTAATGAACATTCTAATAAAATATTTCTTAATAATGTCATTTCATCTTTCCATAGATCAGCTTTTTCAATATATAATTCTACCGAATTTTTCATCATTTAAATTTATTTAAATTTTCGTTTACTCGAAATTTCACCATTTTAATAATCAAATCTATAGGAAGTGGTTCATCTAATGGAAATTGTACCGATCCCTTGCCTTGTTTATATCTAGCCAATTCTTTTGAAAATTTTTGATGACCACTTGGAGTTGCGTAAAATCCAATATGTTTTTCATAACCTGCAAAATACACTAATGGTTTCTTATTTAATTTATATGCTGGCATGCCATACCCAATTAATTCTTCAGCGGCTGGTGCTGTTTCTTTGATGGCTTTTCTTAATTGTTTCAATAGTGCCTCTGTGGATTTTGGGAAAGACTTAATATATGCGTCTACACTAATTGGCTTTGAGATCATGCATTCATTTTTAATAAAATTATGTATTTTTTTGTTGACCGCATAGAGATAGAAGTGTATTATGGTTTTTATTGTATGACAACCATTTAATCCCTTTAGGCTTTTAATATCCTTGGAAAATGAAAGATTTCTCTCCTATTGCGTTGAAATGACACAATATTTTTTTACTTTTAATCTTCATTGTACAGTTTAGTATTCACTATAAATTAGCCTACTTTATGAAAAAGATTATCGCTCTATTTTTTTTGGCACCTATTGCTTTAATGGCTCAAACCAATTTTAAAGAAATTTCTATCACTAGCTCTATCAATATTATTAAAGTAAATGATCAAATTAGTTTAGGTTATTCTACTCAGTCTGGCGTTAAAATTATTTATAAAGATGGCCTTCCATTCAAAGATTTAAATAAAAATGAACAATTAGATCAATATGAAGACTGGAGAGTCAATGTTGTGGAAAGAGCAAAAGATCTTGCTTCTAAAATGACAGTGGATCAAATAGCAGGATTAATGCTATACAGTAGACACCAAGCGGTACCTGCTCAAGAAGCTGGTATGTTTGTAGGGACCTATGGAGGAAAACCATTTAGCCAAAGTGGTATAGCAGCTTCAAATTTATCTGATCAGCAAATTGAATTTTTAACCAAGGATAATTTACGTCATGTACTTGTGACCTCTGTAAAAAATCCTGAAGTAGCTGCAACATGGAACAATAATGTACAACAATTAGTGGAAGGCGTTGGCATGGGCATTCCTGCAAACAATAGCTCTGATCCAAGAAATGGTGCTAATAAAGATGCTGAATATAACGCAGGTTCAGGTGGTACTATTTCACAATGGCCAGAAGAACTTGGATTATCAGCAACTTTTGATCCAAATATTACTTTACAATTTGGAGCGATTGCTTCTAAAGAATATAGAGCCTTAGGAATTACAACTGCTTTATCTCCACAAATTGATCTTGCAACAGAACCAAGATGGAATAGATTTATAGGAACATTTGGCGAAGATCCTGCACTAGCAACAGATATGGCAAGGGCCTATGTAGATGGTTTTCAAACATCTCCTCAAGCAATAAAAACGTATAATGGTTGGGGCAGTAAGAGTGTTAATGCTATGGTGAAGCATTGGCCTAGTGGTGGTCCAGAAGAAGGTGGTAGAGATGCACATTTTGCTTACGGAAAATTTGCAGTTTATCCTGGAAATAATTTTCAAACACATCTTAAAACATTTACCGAAGGTGCTTTTAAATTAAGTGGCGGTACTAAAAGTGCATCTGCAGTGATGCCATACTATACCATTTCATATAATCAAGACACTAAAAATCAAGAAAATGTAGGAAATGGATATAGTAAATATTTAATTACAGATTTATTAAGAAATAAATATGGCTATGATGGGGTAGTATGTACAGACTGGTTAGTGACAGGAGATGAAGGCCCAAAGCCAGATGTGTTTATGGGAAAACCATGGGGTGCCGAAAATTTAAGTATTGCACAAAGACATTATAAAGTTTTATTGGCTGGAGCAGATCAATTTGGCGGTAACAATGATATTAAGCCTGTTTTGGAAGCCTATCAAATGGGTGTAAATGAATTTGGAGAATCTTTCATGCGTAAGCGTTTTGAACAATCTGCAGTAAGACTATTGTTAAATATTTTCAGAGTGGGTTTATTTGAAAATCCTTACTTAGATCCTAATGAGTCTAAGCAAGAAGTAGGTAAGCCAGAATACATGAAAGCTGGTTATGACGCACAATTAAAATCCATTGTGTTAATAAAGAATCAAAATAAAACACTGCCAATTATTAAAGGCAAAACAGTATATGTCCCAAAAAGAACAACACCTGCCGGAATTAATTTCTTTGGCATGCCTTCTCCAGAAAGAATTGATTATCCGGTAAATCTTGAATTGATCAAAAAATATTATAATGTTACAGATGATCCATCCAAAGCAGATTTTGCCATTGTATTTATTAAAAGTCCATTGAGTAATGGTTATAGTAGAGCAGATAGAGAAGCTGGTGGAAATGGATACATGCCAATTAGTTTGCAATTAAGAGACTATACCGCTGTAGATGCTAGAGAGCAAAGTATTGCTTCAGGTGATCCTGTAATCGATCCAACAATCAACAATAGATCTTACAAAGGCAAAACATCTAAGTCTAATTCTTATCCCGATTTAAATACAATATTAGAAACTAAGAAAGCAATGCAGGGTAAGCCGGTAATTGTTTCTGTATCCATTACCAACCCAATGGTGTTTGGAGAATTTGAAAAAGAAGTGGATGCGATTATAGGAGAATTTGGTGTTCAAATTGAAGCACAGTTGGATATTATTTCAGGAAAGACAGAGCCTTCTGGTTTATTACCTTTACAAATGCCTATAAACATGTCTACAGTGGAAAAACAATTCGAAGATGTACCACACGACATGACTCCTTACAAAGACGCAGAAGGAAATGTCTACGATTTTGGATTTGGATTGAATTGGAAAGGTGTAATTAAAGATTCTAGAACACAAAAATATACTATTAGAAAAAAATAAGTAATTTCAAAAAAATATAACTATGAAAAGATTGTTCACTCTGTTAGGTGCTGCTTTTTTATTATTAATTATCGTTTTAGTCATTAATACAATTAGAGATACTAAAGCACTTCCAACTTATACTGTAGATCAATCTTTTGAAACAAAGGGTGATTCGGCTGCATTACATCTTAGTCAAGCTATTCAAATCAAAACAGTTTCTTTTGGAGATACTTTAGCGATTGATACAGCTGAGTTTTTGAAGTTTAGAAAGTTTATTGAAACTACTTATCCAAATATCACCGCTAAGCTTCCTAAACAAACATTTAACGAGTTTAGTTATGTATATAAATGGACTGGAAAAGATACTAGTTTGGCGCCATATGTTTTAATGGGACATATGGATGTTGTTCCAGTAGAAGCAGTAGCAGAAAGTAAATGGACAGTTCCTTCTTTTAGCGGGGCTATTAAAAATGATACAATTTGGGGAAGAGGAGCAGTGGACGATAAAATTTCGGTAATTGCCATTTTAGAAGCCACAGAACAATTATTAAAAGAAAATTACACACCCAATAGAACAATGTATTTATGTTTTGGACACGATGAAGAAATTTCCGGAAAACGTGGTGCAAAAATATACAGTCAATGGTTTAAAGAAAATAATATCAAACCAGCATTGGTTTTAGATGAAGGAGGGCAAATAGACACTAAACATTTTGAACAATTAAAAAGGCCTATGGCTTTAATTGGAACAAGTGAAAAAGGATATGTAAATATTGATTTGACTGTTGAAATTCCTGGTGGACATTCTTCAATGCCAAGTAAGGAAACTGCTATTGATGTATTGAATAAGGCGATCGTAAAAATCAGAGAAAATCAAATGCCAGGGGCTATTCCACCAACCATTATTGAAATGTTGAATAGAACTAAGTCTGCAGAATCTTTCACTAAAAGAATGATATTAAGCAATCTGTGGTTGTTTAATGGAGCTGTCTTAAATCAATTAAGCCAAACCAAAGAGACCAACGCGATGACCCATACTACTTTAGTGCCTACTATTGTTCATTCTGGTATCAAAGACAATGTAATACCTTCTGTTGCAAAAGCTACTTTTAATAGCCGTATTTTACCGGGCCAGACAAGTGATGACGTTGTTGCATTTGTAAAGAAAGCAGTGAATGACGAAAGAGTAACTATTAAAAAACAAACTATTTCCTTAATGGAACCTTCTGCAATTACTTCTTTTGACAATCCTGCGTTTAAAAAATTGGAAAATGTTTTATACAAGTCAGTTCCAAATGTTATTGTTGCTCCATTTTTATTAATTGGCGCTACAGACTCTAGATATTTTAGAGATTTTAGTGAAGCGGTATTGAATTTCACACCCATGCAAAATGTTAAAGGTTTTCATGGTATCGATGAACGTGTAGGTATTTCAGATCTTAATAGAACTGTGGGCTTCTATAAACAAATCATCAAAGAGTAATTAATAAAATTAGCGTTTTTTATATTCTGTTTTTATAATATTAACAATCAATAGATCGTAAAGAATATTCATGGTTCTTTTGATGACTTTGTTATAGCCAGATGAATAACTTGGATCACATCCATTGCTAATCACAACAATTCCAAATTTTTTCTTTGGATCAAAAAACATTGCACTAAATAAGCCATAAGCAGATCCAGTATGACCTATTAGCTGAACCCCATCAATCATTGTGGTGGTATTTTCTAGTGCAAAACCATAATTTTCTACATTAGAGTATGGCATTTGCATTTGTTTGGCACTTTTTCTTGTAATAATTCTTCCATTTTTATAAACACCATAATTCATATGCATGGTCATGTATTTGGCTAAATCAGTAGCAGAAATTTTCATGCCGCCAGTAGGTGAAAATATAGGTGTCGTATATCCCATGGTATAATTAGAAATTTCTTCGCTTCTAGGGGCGTATGCATTGGGAGAGATAATAAATTTAGCGGAGTCTGCATTATAATCATATATGTTAGCAAACCTTGTTTTATCTAAAGAGTCTACACAGTAACCTCCATATAATTTTAATGGGTCTAAAATATGATGTTTTACATATTGATCAAATCGCTCTCCAGATGTTCTTTCAATAATTGTACCAATCATATTGAAATTTAAATTACAATATTGGTATCCTTTACCCGGCTCATAATCATTATAACATTTTTGCCAATTCGGATTTTTGGCTGGGTTAATATTATCTAAACTAAAATATCCTTCACTATCATTGATGGATGACATGTGAGACATTAATAATCTCAATGTGATGACTGTTTCTGGATATTTAGGATGACGAATAGGGAAACCTACTAAATTACTTACGTCTTCATCTAGATCAAGTTTGCCAGCTTCTATCAATTGCATAATAGCTGTTGCGGAGAATGATTTAGAGATGGATGCTATTCTGAAAATATTTTTATTGCTCAATGGAGCTCCAGACTCAAGATTACTTTTGCCAAATGCATTGGTATAAATTATTTTATTATTTTTTACTACAGCTATTGATAATCCAACTACTTTTTCTTCTATTAAGATTTGTTGAATAGCTGAATCGACATTTTCAACTTGTGCAAAAGTGTTCACTGATATAAATAGCATCAATGATAGACAATATATTAATTTCTTTTTCATAGTAGTTGTCATCAAATTGGGACCTAATTCGTACGTCATTTGAACAATTTTAGCTTAATTACGTTAATTACTAATAAAGTTAAGATATTATATATTTTGTAACTTAGTTAAAATCAAAAATGTACACTATGTCATTTCAAGATAAATTAGATCATTTAATTACTACAAAAGAGGCCATTCCTTCTGAGTATGCACTAAAAGAGTTGATTCATCAAACAAGCTATTTGTCTGATGGTCAAATGATTGAATGGAAAGGAGCTACGCATGAAGTGTTCTCACCCATTTGTATTCAAACTGCTAATGGTATTGAAAGAGTAAAGATTGGTTCTTATCCAATTTGCACCGAGAAGGAAGCTATGGTTGCATTAGATGCCGCTTGTGCTGCGTATAACGAAGGTAGAGGTGAATGGCCTACTATGAGTGTTGCTCAAAGAATAAACTGTGTAGAGCTATTTGTTAAGAAAATGTTGGCGCAAAAAGACATCGTGGTTAAACTAATCATGTGGGAGATCGGTAAAACATATGCAGATTCTGAAAAAGAGTTTGACAGAACAGTTGAATATATCTATGCAACTATAGATGCATTAAAAGACGTGGATAGAGATTCTTCAAGATTCACTATTGAGCAAGGTATTGCTGCGCAAATCAGAAGATCACCATTAGGAGTGGTTTTGTGTATGGGTCCATTTAATTATCCTTTAAATGAAACTTTTACCACTTTGATTCCAGCGATTATCATGGGAAATACTTTGTTATTCAAACCTCCTAAACATGGTACTTTATTGCACTATCCTTTATTAGAAGCTTTTAAATCTTGTTTCCCTAAAGGAGTTGTAAATACTATTTATGGTAGAGGTAATGCCATTGTCCCAGCTTTGATGGAATCTGGTAAAATCAATGTACTTACTTTGATTGGTTCCAGTAAAGTTGCAAACCAATTGAAAAAATTACACCCTAAAGTAAATAGATTAAGAGCCATCTTAGGTTTAGATGCTAAGAATGCTGCAATCATTACCAAAGACGCTGATATCAAATTAGCAGTTCAAGAAACTGTTTTAGGTTCATTGTCTTTTAATGGTCAAAGATGTACTGCTTTAAAGATTGTGTATGTTCACAAATCTATTGCTGATCAATTCATTAGCTTATTAAATGAGGCAGTGGGCAAATTGCAATTTGGTTTACCATGGGAGAAAGGTGTAACACTGACTCCGCTTCCTGAACCCGGCAAGCCAGCTTACTTAAATGATTTGATTGAAGATGCTAAAAAGCATGGTGCTAAAGTAATGAACGAACATGGTGGCACTATCAAAGAATCTTTCTTTTATCCAGCTGTATTATATCCAGTGAACAGTAAAATGAAAGTGTATAGTGAAGAGCAATTTGGACCAATTATTCCTGTAATTCCATTTGATGATATTGAAGAGCCTATTCAATATGTAATTGACTCTACACATGGACAACAAGTAAGCTTGTTCTCTAAGAATAAGGAAGAATTAGCAAGCTTGATTGATCCATTGGTGAATCAGGTGAGCAGAGTGAATATTAATAGTCAATGTCAAAGGGGTCCAGATACTTTCCCATTCACAGGTCGTAAAGACAGTGCAGAGGGTACTTTATCTGTCGTGGATGCTTTAAGATCTTTCTCCATTAGATCTTTAGTAGCTGCTAAGTTAACAGACGATAACAAAGAAATTATCAATGATATTGTTTCTTCACATCATTCTAATTTCTTGAGTACAAAATATATATTCTAAAAATTTTATTTTTACTAATTCATAAAGCCCGAAAGTTAATATGCTATCGGGCTTTTTAGTTGTACCTTTGTAGCTATTATTAAAACAGCGTATTTTGAAGTTTATTGATTTAGGATTAGATCCAAGAATTTTGGATGGGATTGATTCAATGGGTTATGAAAATGCCACACCTGTGCAAGAACAAGTGATGGTGCCCATTTTAGAAGGAAAAGATATTATTGCAGCAGCACAAACTGGCACAGGGAAAACCGCTGCATTTTTGCTACCACTTTTACATAGATTAATTACATCACCACATCAGGCATCTGATATCAATGCCATGATTATTGTGCCTACTAGAGAATTAGCCATTCAAATTGCAGAGAGCATAGAAGGTCTTTCTTATTTTACCGATGTGAGTGCCATTGCTGTATATGGTGGCGGGGATGGTAATTCATTTGCCATAGAGAAAAAAGCGTTAACCAGTGGAGTTGATATAGTGGTATGTACACCAGGTAGAATGATAGCACATTTAAACATGGGCTATGTTAAATTAAAAGGCTTGAAGTATTTGGTATTAGATGAAGCAGATAGAATGCTAGACATGGGGTTCAATGATGATATCAATAAAATTATAACTTACCTGCCCAAAGAAAGACAGAATTTATTATTTTCTGCTACTATGCCAACTAAAATGAGGGCATTGGCTAGAAACTTATTGGTAAATCCTGTAGAAATTAATATTGCGATTTCAAAAGCTTCTGAAAATATTACCCAAAAAGCATTTATTGTATATGATTCGCAGAAAGATGCTATCATCAAAGATATGTTGGGCTCAAAGCATTTTAAAAAAGTGGTAGTCTTTTGTTCTAAAAAACAAAATGTAAAAAAATTAACTGCTGATTTAAAACAAGCAAAATTATCTGTTGCTGAAGTGCATTCTGACTTAGAACAAAAAGAAAGAGAACAAGCATTGCAAGATTTTAGAAATGAAAAAATTTCCATTATTGTTGCTACTGATATTTTAAGTAGAGGAATCGATATTGATGACATTGATTTAGTCATTAATTATGATGTGCCTAATGATGGCGAAGATTATATTCATCGAATAGGAAGAACTGCAAGAGCAGCTAGTTCAGGAACGGCCTTTACTTTGGTAGGACAAAAAGAGCAATCTAAGTTCGCGCAAATTGAAGACCTGCTTGGTGCGCCTGTGTTAAAAGGTACTGTGCCTGCAGAGTTTGGAGAAACTCCCTTGTACGCTCCCAAGTCTATTAGTTCTGGAAAAAACAGAAATTATTCTTCGAGACGAAAATCTAATTAAAATAAAAAGCCTCTTCAAATTTGAAGAGGCTTTTTTGGGTATTTCTTAAGTCAGATTATTTTATTTCAATAATCCCTCTTTTTAATAATTTAGAATCAGTTAAATTAAGTAATTGTACACCGGAAGCAAGTGTTTGAATTTTGAAGTTTTCCTGAGTTTTAGTCTCAATACCAGGTTTACCTTCTTCTTCCTCCTCTTCAGTTCTTTTTATGGTTGTTGCAGTAACTACTAATGTGAATGGTGCTGCAGTAGAAATTTTAGTAGATAAAATTAAATTAGCGCCTGGTCCTTTAGCATCTTTATCAGCAGCAAATAATGTTTCAATAACCTTGCCTGTACTATCCGCAACTTCAATACTTAAACTAGCAGCTTCATTTTCTTTTGTTTTTTGTAAAATAAATGTCGCAGCTTGACCATTGGTAGAATCTAATGTTGTTTTTTCTTGGAAGCTAATTCCTGCTTCAGGTCTTGGCCCTTTTTTAGGTGCAAAAATTCTTCCAAATTCAGCAACTGGTTCCAACACTTCTGTTAATGCAAGCGCCAAAACTATGATTCCTATTGTTCCAGCAACAAGTAGTTCTTTCTTGAAAGCGCCAGTATTTTTATCCTTTGAGTAGTTCTTCAAAGAACCCCAGTTATTTACAATATGGAATATGGCAAAACCAAAAAAGATTAATCCAAAAATAGTATGGGTCATTTCAACAAAATGTGGCTTTTGTTTAACGTACAGTAAAATTCCTGTGGTTCCTAATACCACAAAAGCAAAGGCAATAGATAAGCTAATAATGTTCTTTTTCTTCATATTGGTTGGTTTGATAAGGACAAGTTATAAAAAGATGCTTAAAAATCAGCGACTTAGCATCTATAAACCCACAAAATTGCAAATTTATTCAACGACTTCTTTTTTTATTCATAATTTAATCGTAATATTGCGATTAATATGGGTACCAGTAAAATAAATGAATATCAGCCATCAGAGCTAATCATAGCCAAATATGCGAAGGCCTTGTCGCATCCAGCTAGGGTGGCTATTTTGAATGTTTTATTAAAAAAACAAGCTTGTGTTTGCGGAGATATAGTGGATGAACTTCCTATTGCTCAGAGCACGGTTTCCCAACATCTTAAAGAATTAAAAGAAGCGGGTTTGATCAAAGGTGATATTGAAGGGGCATCTGTTTGCTATTGTATTGATTTAAATGAATGGAATAAGGCAAATGATATCTTGAATAATTTATTTCAAGAAGTCAAGATGATGCCTAACAAATGTTGTTAAATAATTAGATCTAAAATTTAAAATTATAATTTATGCATACCGAAGAACAATTAAAAGAAATTGTAAGAAAAAAATATAGTGAAATTGCTTTACAAGATAAGGAAACCAATATGTCATCTTGTTGCGGCGCTGGAGGATGTTCTACAGAAGTTTATAATATTATGTCTGATGATTATACCAGTTTAGAAGGGTATAATGCTGATGCAGATTTGGGATTAGGCTGTGGATTGCCCACTCAATTTGCAAAAATTAAAAAAGGTGATGTAGTGGTTGATTTAGGAAGTGGTGCTGGAAATGATTGTTTTATAGCAAGACATGAAACGGGAGAGACTGGTAAAGTAATTGGTGTAGATTTTACGCCTGCAATGATTGATAAGGCAAGAGCCAACGCGGAGGTAAGAGGATTTAATAATGTAGAGTTTAGACAAGGCGATATTGAAAATATGCCGATTACTGCTAATAGCGCAGATGTTATAGTAAGTAACTGTGTATTGAATTTAGTGCCAAATAAAGATGCGGTAATTAAAGACATTTACAGAGTGTTAAAGCCTGGAGGTCACTTTAGTATTTCTGATGTGGTACTTGTTGGTGCATTGCCAGAAGGTTTAAGAAAAGATGCCGAAATGTATGCTGGTTGTGTATCTGGTGCTATTCAAAAAGAAGTTTATTTGGAACTCATTCATGCAAATGGATTTGAAAATGTAACTATTCAAAAAGAAAAACCTATCATCATCCCAAATGATATATTAGTCAATTACTTGTCTGCAGAGGAGATTACTAAATTCAATAGTGGGTCAACAGGCATTTTTTCTGTAACGGTGTTTGCTCAAAAGCCAATGACTGATAAAGTAGTTTGCATACCAGGTGGAGGTTGTTGTTAAAGTAAAATAATTGATTAAAATTTAATAAGTTTTATTAATGAAGAATGTTTTGGTTTTATGCACGGGAAATAGTTGTAGAAGTCAGATAGCACATGGATATTTGAAACATTTTTTTAGTGATCATGCCAATGTGTATAGCGCTGGAGTCGAAACACATGGGGTTAATCCTAAGGCAATTGCTATAATGAAAGAAGATCATATTGACATAAGTAATCATACTTCAAATAACGTGCTTGAATATAAACATATTGATTTTGATTATGTCATTACTGTTTGTGATCATGCAAAAGAAGTTTGTCCTTATTTTCCATCTAACGCAGAAAAATTTCATTATAATTTTCCAGATCCATCCAAATTAAAAGGAACAGAAGAAGAAATTCATGCTGAGTTTTTAAGAGTTAGACAAATGATTAAAGAATATTGTAAAGAATTTGTAATCAGCCACTCTTAAAGCTTAAGAAATGGTAAATCAATGAAATCGCATTAAAAAAAAGGTCCCGATACATCGAGACCTTTTTTTTGAGGGAAGGGTAATACTTTAGAAATTTTTAGTTCCATTTGGTTGGAATATATATCTAAAAGTATAGTATCGTTGTTTAGTGATTTTTTCGGCATCTGGCGCAGTTGCTGCTAATGTTGCACCACCTTTATAATATGCAATAATCTCTACTTTTGCATATTTGCCACTCGCTGTTCTAACAACTAGAACTCTCCCTGCTAATGGAGTAACAAGGTTTTTGATTGGGTCGTAAGTATACCAACCTCTACCGCTTCCAAAAGTTACAGCATAACTTGAAGGTCCATTATCTGTTTTGAATACAGAATCACTAGATATTGTTTTTAATTCATCAAATAATCCAATTTGAATAAATGCGCCACCTAATCCACTTCCACTATTCCCACTATTGGTTAAAATTTTAGTACCGTTAAACGCTAGGTCCCATTTAGTGCTTGCACTATCTGTATTTGCTACAATAGCGTTTTTTTCTAAGCTATAAAAGGTAAACTTACCTGCACCAAAAGGTTGTCCTTGAGGAGTAATTCCAACAATAGTATCTGCTGGTAAATCATTTACAGTTGTTGCTGTTAATGGGGCTACAACTGTTGTTGTAGATTTAGAACAAGAGAATAAAAAAATACTTGTCATTACTACTACTAAACATTTTCCGATTGCTTTTTTCATTTTGCTATTTTTATTTTTGTGTTGAATATTTTAAGGTCATATAAAAAGTTCTACCCGCTAAGTTGGGTAGATTCAAGCCATCCATGTAGTTATTGATATTGTCTATACCAGCTTGAACTGCCCAGCCTTTTTTAATTGGCTTACCCATAGAAAAATTTACAGTTAAATAGCCATTACCAAATTGATCGCCATTATCATACACTTCATTTCCATTGGTATTCGCTACTGCCCACTTACTTCTATAGATAGCTCTTATATTAGCGTAAAAGCCTTTCGTATTTTCGTAATTTAATTTTGCCTGTAATCTATGCTTGCTTGTATTTGGTAAACCAACATAATCGTTTAGTCTAAGCAATCTACTTGTGCCGTTTTCATTTTTTGTATAAACTGTTCCGTTGTTTATACTTGCAATTTGATCTTTATCTCCAGTAATTAGAAATTGATATCCAACAGCACTTGTCCATCCTTTTGTAAATTTTTGCTTTGTTTCAATTTCAAATCCCGTAGTGAAAGCATTTTTGATATTTAAGTAACTATAAATTTGACTTCCACTGATATAGTTTCCTACTTGCTGTACGTCAATCAAATTATTAATATCGTTTCTGAAAAACTGAACTTGAATCTCATTATTTGAATTAGGCTCCCACTCTGCAGAAACATGGATACCAGTTGCATATTCAGGTTCTAATTTCTTTAATTGATAGAAGTTGCTAAATAAATTGCCAATCTGACCTAAATCCATTAATCTATTGATCACTTTTTGTGCTTCCACTGCACCAAAAACACTGTAACTACCAGCTGCTGCATTGGTAAAATTTAGGTATAGTTGTCTAAAGTCCGGCGCCTTAAATCCTCTGCCAGCACTAAGCTTGAACCTTAGTTGTGTATTTGCTTTATACAATATTGAAAATTTTGGACTAAATGCAGACGCAAAATTTTGATTCTTGTCATATCTAAATCCTGCATTGGCTACCCATTTTTTTCCATTGTTCCATTCCCATTGATTAAATGCGTATTGAATATTATTCGTTTTTGCACTATCTATATTATCATATCTTGAACTATTTACTTTTTCTGTAATCCAACCAAAGCCAACAATACTATTTAAAGATGAATTAATCTTCCATTCGGTTTGATCTTCTATTCTTTTAAAATTTTGTTGAAATAAATCATTGTATGGATTTCCTGAAACCGTTAATAGATCTTGCTTTGACTCGAATTGTGTATAATAGCTATTTAATTTTGTTTTTATTTTATCACTAAATCTATGATTGACAACAATTGATCCGTTTAAGTCATTGTTATTTTCATTTCCATTAGAATAAATAGTGGTTCCATTATTGGCTACCGCAATAATGCTTTTAATATTTTCAGTATTATATCTAATGCTCCCATCAATACTTGTTTTGTCTGTTAACTTATACTGAATATTTTGAGTGAAGGTTGATCTAGAAATAGGTGTAATAAATCTATTATTACTATTTGGTCTTACACTAAATCCATCGGTACTGTAATAGTTGTAAAATGTTTGAGCTTTTAGCTTATTTAATCTTTTTGTAATACTAACATTTCCATCCTTGGTATTATAACTCCCATATCTAATATTGGCTGCTAAAGCATCGGCATTCTTCTTATCTGTAATAATATTGATTACCCCTGCCATTGCTTCACTTCCATATAAGCTTGATGAAGGGCCTTTCACTATTTCAATTTTTTTAATATTACCAACGGCTATTCTATTCAAATCCAATACGCCCGCGGTTCTTCCAATCAGTGGTTCTCCGTCTATTAAAATAATGGTATAATCTGGATTTAATCCTTGAAGCTGTACTCCAGCGCCAAAACCAGAAGTCATTGTAATGCCTGTTTGCTCTCTCAATACATCAGCTAGTCTTGTGTTACCTGCTTGAACAATACTTTTGCCACTTATCATACTAATGGGTACTGAAATATTTTTTACTTGTCTTTCTGATTTATTAGCAGTTACAAAAACAGTATCACTATAAATACCAAGGCTATCTTTGCTAAAATTCATCTGTGCTTTAGCATTGGTATAATTGAATAATATAAACGCTATAATAATATAAGAAGCCCTTTTTTTCATTGAGGCACAAAGGTCATAACAGTCCATTTCATCCCCTTCTTTTAGAGGATATTTGTATACTAATTAGCGTATAAAATGACACTATCATGACAATTAAATTAGTCTCCATTTTTCTTGTTTAATTTTAAGGATATAAATCATATTTAAGATTAAAAATTATATAGAAACGCTAACTTCGCTCTATATTTATGAGTGAAAGAAAGCATCAAATATTATTGGTGGAGGATGAAGAACATCTTCATGAAGCACTAAAGCTGAATTTGGAGTTAGAAGGCTATGAAGTGAGTTCTGCTATGGATGGGAAAATAGCGTTGGATACGCTTCAAAATGCAGTATTTGATTTGATTATTTTGGACATTATGTTGCCCAATGTGGATGGATTTACCATTATTGAAAAGTTAAGATTAAACAATAATCTAACACCCATTTTGGTGTTAAGTGCAAAAAATTCAAGTTTTAATAGAGTACAAGGGCTGAAGTTAGGAGCAGATGATTATTTGAATAAGCCATTTAATTTAGAAGAGCTCCTTTTAAGAGTAGCCAAGCTCATTCAGAAAGCGATTCCAAATAATAGTTCATCAGAGGCTTTGGCTACATTTGAATTTGCTGGGCATAAAATTAATTTTGAATCCTTGGAAGTGTTTTTAGCGGATGGAATCAATATTCAATTAACAAAGACCGAAGCTTTACTTTTACGCTTGTTAATAGAAAATAAAAACAATGTAGTTTCTAGAGAGAAGATCTTACAGACTGTATGGGGCTATCAGGTTTTCCCGAATACTCGAACTATTGATAATTTTATTACTGCTTTTAGGAAGTATTTTGAAAAAGACTCCAAAAATCCTGAATTCTTTATTTCAATAAGAGGTGTGGGGTATAAGTTCAAAATTTAGTAACTTACGTCAAATCGACGTATATGAATCCTTGCCATTTTTCAGATGCTAGAAGAGGCTTTT
>CANHUW010000012.1 GCA_947463975.1 Bacteroidota bacterium | reverse complement strand
GATGAAAATGCATCGTATACAAAAAAACCACTTACTCCAATATTGATATTATATATAGGCTTTGAAATAAATTGAATACCACCTCCAACAGCATTTGCATACTCTAGGGCACTATTTTTATTAGCTGTTGTACTAAAGAAAGATCTAAAATGACCATGTATCGTACCCATCTGAAATTGATGTAGTAAATTATTGCTATCTAAGGATTTCTTAGACTTTCCCCAAATCTTAGGATCTTCATTTAATTCTTGATGTTGCGCAATACCATTGTTAAAATACAATAACATGCAAGCCAAAATGGCTACATAAAATTTTGACATGAAAATACTATTGCAGAATTAATGACTACCTCCGATGGGGAAAAATAATTGTTGTGCAATAATATACACACCCATTATTAAAACAAACCACCCAAAACCTTTTTTAAGTTTATTACCATCTATTTTTTTACTAAGTATATCCCCGATAAAAATCCCTCCTATCGCTAGCGCAGTAACAGATAATAATAATGTCCAATTCATTTCGCTATTTCCAAGGTCTCCAGTGAAACCAATTAAAGACTTTGCTGCAATGATTAAGAGAGATGTACCAACAGCTTGCTTCATTGGTAATTTACTCAACATAACTAAAGCGGGTATTATTAAGAAGCCTCCTCCAGCACCTACTAGCCCCGTTAAAACTCCCACCAAAGCGCCTTCCAATAAGATCATTGGGTAATTAAATTTTTGTTCTTCTTCTTGAATAGTTGCTATAGTTGATTTCGAGCGAATCATTGAAATAGAAGCCGCTACCATTAAAATAGCAAATAACAACATCATCATTACTGATTTTGTAATAGCTAATTCTCCTATATGACCCAATTCACTTGGAATGGCAGGAACTAAATATTTTCTAGTTGCATAAACAGATGCAATGGATGGAATACCAAATATGATGGCAGTTTTCAAATTCACAAAACCCTGCTGGTATTTAGGCCAAGCTCCAACAAGGCTACTTGCTCCAACGATAAATAAAGAATAGGCAGTGGCAATAACTGGATCAACATGAAAAAGGTACACTAAAACAGGTACAGTTAATATACTCCCCCCACCGCCGATGAGACCTAAAGAAATACCAATTAAAACAGATGCTAGATATCCAATTATTTCCATTGTTACATATATTTTAGCAAAAGTGCTAAAAGTCAAGTAAAAGGTAAGTGATAATTGTCACTTAACCAATATTTTACTTTTTAAGTACTCTTAAATTTACTTATCCATCAACAATGTTATAATTTATTTCAGTAAATTGAAGTATGAAACAGTTACAACTACTTTTGATTTTAATTGCTTTTACGGGCTTACAATCTATTGCACAAACTGAAAAAACAGATAAAGTACATAAAGTCATTATTCAATTAAATACTGCTGATACTGCAGCTTGGTCAAGTGTCATTGGGAACATAAAAAATTTTCAAAAAGTTTGGCCTGGACATGTGAAGATTGAAGTAGTCGTGCATGGGAAAGCATTGAATTTTTTAGTTGCTTCAAAGACGCATTTGGCAACTGATATAGAAACTATTTCAAAACAGGGAGTAATTTTCAATGCTTGTGAAAATACCATGAATAAATATGGAATTAAGAAAGAAATGCTGCTTAATGTAGCCGGAACTGTAGCTTCTGGTGTGGCTGAGTTGGTCATACAACAAGAGAATGGATGGAGTTATCTAAAAGCAGGGCTATAAATACTATTTATTCGAATCGCAGTCTTTATGATTGCGTTTCTTTTTTATCTTCTATAAATATTTTTTTGCTTTGTGATTTTTGTCACTAATATTCTACTGACAATTAATCATCTTTGATTTAATATGATAAAAATCATATTTTTATATCTACTTAATAAAAAATAGAAATTATGTTTTTTCAACACGTCTACGACAAGTCTTTAGCTCAAGCAAGTTATTTTATTGGTTGTCAAAAAGCTGGGGTTGCTGCAGTTATCGATCCAAAGCGCGATATTGATACTTATTTAGAAATTGCTAAGCAAAACAATATGCAGATCACACATATTTTTGAAACCCATATTCATGCAGATTTTTTATCAGGTTCAAGAGAATTAGCTGCAGTAACAGGTGCAAAAATGTATTTATCTGATGAGGGTGGTCCAGGTTGGGAATATGAATTTGCGCATGAAGGGTTAAAGCATAATTCAGAATTGATGGTGGGTAATTTGAAAATTCAGGTATTACATACCCCAGGCCATACGCCAGAAAGTATCAGTTTCTTATTGACTGACACACCTGCAAGTAAAGAGCCTGTTATGTTATTTACCGGTGATTTTGTGTTTGTAGGAGATATTGGTCGTCCTGATTTATTAGAAAAAGCAGCTGGTATGGTGGGCACTCAAAATAAAGGGGCGGAACAAATGTATCAATCCATTAATTTGTTTGCAGATTTGCCTGATTTCATTCAGGTTTGGCCAGGTCATGGTGCTGGTTCTGCTTGTGGTAAGGCTTTAGGAGCAGTACCAAGTACAACTGTTGGATATGAAAAGAAAAGAAACTGGGCATTTCAATATGGAGCCGATAAAAATGGTTTTGTACAATTTTTATTAACTGATCAACCTGAGCCGCCAAAGTATTTTGCAAAAATGAAAGAGTTGAATAAGGTGAATCGTACTTTATTAACTGAAGTTCCAAAGATTAAAGAATTATCTGCAACAGATTTTAAAGAAGCAAAAGAAAAAGGAATTAAAGTAATTGATACCAGAAATAAATTACAATTCCAGGAAGGTTTTATCCCTGGAAGTATCAATATCCAAGGCAATAATTCATTTGCCACTTGGATGGGATGGTTTGTGTCTTATGAAGAACATTTTATTTTAATTGCAGAACCTAATCAAATGGACGATTTGACTAGAAAGTTAATGAGAATTGGATTAGATAATATTTATGGTTTTATTGATGCATCCAAAATTACATCTGTTTATTCAGGAGATTTAGAAAAATCAAATATGGTTTTAATAAATACTGTTAAAGCAAATAAAGACGCTGAAATCATTGATATCAGAGGTATTGCTGAATTTAATAGTGGTCATATAGCAGGCGCAAAAAATGTTTTCATTGGCACTTTATTACAAAATTTAGATAAAGTACCGAAGGATAAGCCCGTAATTATACATTGTCAAGGTGGGGATAGAGCTGCAATTGGATACTCATTATTAATGAAAGAGGGGTATACAAATATTGCTAATTATAGTGGTGGTATTAATGAGTGGGTTAAAGAACAGCAGCCTATAGTAAGTTAATGTATCATTATATTATAAATAAGAATGGCGCTCAATGAGCGCCATTCTTATTTAATTTTTTATACAAAATTATTTTTTTCTCTCTATTTCTCTATTCATTTCTTCCATATCCACTGGTCTTTCTGTATGATCTCCTAATAAGTATTTAGAGAAATAATCAGCTGTTCTCCAGAACCAATATTCATTCATGTCACCAAAACCATGTCTTTGAGTTGGCAAGATTAGCATATCAAATCTTTTATTGGCTTTGATTAATGCATTCACTACTCTAATGGTATTGGCTGGGTGAACATTATTATCAATTTCTCCGTGAATTAATAATAATTTTCCTTTTAAGTTTTTAGCAATATCAGGATTCTTGTCAATCATATAGTTAAAAGTAGTATCTCCTTTTGCAGAAATTTCTTCTTTTACGCCATGATGTTTTTCACTCCACCATCTATTGTATACACTGTTATCGTGGTTACCTGCATTACTCACTGCAACTTTAAATACATCTGGATATACTAACATTGCGGCTGTGCTCATAAATCCACCACCACTATGTCCGTGAATACCTACTTTAGTCCCATCGATATAGCTATATCTATCTGCTAATTGCTCAATCACAGCTTTCTTATCAGCTAAACCATAATCTCTTAAATTACCATATCCATAATTATGATACCATTTGCTTCTAGCTGGATGACCACCTCTATTACCCAGTGTAACTACTACAAATCCTAATTGAGCTAATCTGTCAATACGATCCATCCCTTTGCTAAAGCTCTTATTTACAGATTCTGTTTGTGGTCCAGGGTACACATATTCAATAATGGGATATTTTTTAGTACTATCAAAATCATAAGGCTTGTACATTACGCCAAATATATCTGTAATACCATCATCAGCTTTTACTTTGAATGTTTCTGGAAACTTATATCCAGCTGCCAATAATGAGCTTAAGTCTGCAGTTTCTAAATCCATTAATTTTTTTCCATCAGCAGAATACAATGCGCTTACTGGAGTCGTATTTACTCTACTAGAGTTGTTTACAAAAAACAATTTTTTATCATTTAAACTGAAGCTATGATCAAAATTGCCTGGATTTAATACTTGTAAACCAGAGCCATCAAAATTCACTTTGTACAAATGCAAATAGTAAGGATCTTCTTTAGTATTGGCATTTAATTGCTCTCTTCCATTTCCAGAAAAATATAAAACTCTTTTTTCCTCATCTATACCCACTATATCTTCTGTATGCCAAGGACCTTGAGTGATTTGGTTTTTTACATTGCCATTCTCATCATATAAATAAAAATGTCCCCAACCATCTCTTTCGCTCCATTCGATGATCTCCTTTCCTTTATTGATCAATCCAGGTTTTCTAATTTCTATAGATGTATTTAAACTTTCTTGAATTAAAGTTTTTACGATACCTGTATTAATATCAATAACACATTGGTCAATTTTTTTTAGATCTCTACTTGTTCTAGAGATATACATCTTATCATTTGTGCCTAACCATATATTCGGTTTGAATTCGTCGTCTCTTGTATTAATATTTCTTGTCTTATCCCAAATAGCAATATCTTGGTCTTTAAATACAGAAACATTGATTTCTTTTTTGGCGAAGCCGTTCATATCAAATACAAAAAGATGATCAACTGGTGCTTCCTTTTCGCCCGGCATCCAGTATTTATAAGTCTCTAGGGTTGGTCTAGGATCTGCGATACTATTAATTACCCAAAGGTCCTTCACTTTAGTATTATCCACTTTATTGATAGCAAAATGTTTGCCGTCTTCGCTCCAAGTTGCGTATACAGGCTTTCTCTTGTTTTTATTTTTTTCAATATCAACATTAGTTTCACCTCCACCACCATAACTGCTTTCGCTATGCCAGCTAAAATATAATTTACCATCTGTAGTGATGGCATGTTCAATAATTGTTGAGTCTTCTTCATTGATTAAAGCCTTTTCATAATTGGCCTTATCCATCCAATACAAATTATAATTTCTACCGAACAAAATAATATTTTGATCTGGCGACATATTCGCCCAGTTTGGTTTCTTTTTGGGCTTCTTTAATCCAACTAATTCATTAAGTTGGTTGGTCAATAAATTATATTCAAAATAAAATACCTTTTTAATTTTTTCAGGTTTACCATTTTTTGGAATAGAATCTCCTTTGTTTACCTCAATACTACTTTTTACTTCAAACTGAATCCAGTTTTCGTCTTTGATAAACTTTAGAGAATCAATAGGCAAGTGTTGTCCATCAAAAGGATCCTTCACTATCTTGGTTAATTCTGCAGCTAGTTTGTCTCTATCAAACATGGCTTTCTTTTCGAGCTTCATAGGGTCAACAATCAACCATTGTTTTCCTTCACTTGTTTCATAAGTGTACCAAAATTTATTAGACTGCTTTAACCAATGTGGATCAACGGCTAAAGAAAAAATCATTTTATCTAATTTTTTTGGAGCAAATCTTGCAGCCAAATTATAATTAGCTTTTTGTTGTGCCCAACTTACAATAGGGAAAAGCAAAACTGCTAGTAAAAATTTACGCATGTGTTTTAATTTATTGCAGGAAGTTAGCAATAATTAACTAAAATTTGAAACCATGCATATAAAATCTATATGCAGCAATAAATTGGCAAAAACCTTAGATTTTAAAAATCTGCATAATCTCTGGCATACATTAAGACTGTTTCATTTCTGTTTACAGAGTTCATGTATTTAGGCATATTTGATATGCTTTGCCATTCAGGGGAGGCACTAAATGCTTTCCAATGCTCGTTTCTGTCTTCCATATTATTAAAACTGGTCATGTAAATTAAATTAGGCATTCTAGCACCTGCAATCGCTTTGGAATAAAAAATAGCATTAAAATTTAAACGCTTAAACAACACTACCTCGCCACCTTGATTAAACATATGTACTTTTCTTAAGTGCATATTTTCGGTAGGGCTTTCATAACTTCTGTATTCGTAGATACGATTAGGAGATTTTGTTAAACTAGATTCCTTTACAAATTTAGGTTGATCAATAAATGATTTTGTAATAATTCTTTCTACTCTTGTATAAGGCAAGCTTCCATCTGCATTTTCTAAATCTACTAATCGATTTTTGCTCATTGGATCTAACTTTTCTATATCCATATCTAATTTATCTAAAAAATTCAAACTGGTCATTGGAAACCATACATAAATTCTTTTGTCAGTAAGGGTATCATTATCAATAGGTGCAAATACGCCTATTTTGCTAATACCCATTTTATGTAAATAAGGCAAATAAGTATTTTTAAGATAAGCATCTACGCCATTTATTTGAGAACTATTATTGCAATGATATATTTGAATTAAATAAAATTCTCTTTCTATTTTATTTACTGGAGAAGACCAAGTTTTCAAAGAGGCCAATGCAAGAATGGATAAAAAGATAATTTTTTTCATATGATATTTTATATAGTAAATGTATGAATTTAATCTTCTAATAAAGGTTTTGCTTATATTTAAGTAAAATTAATTAGGATGAGTAAAGTTAAGTCAACACATGTGCCCTTTATTTTAATTACCTGCCTTTTCTTTTTGTGGGGATTTGCGCACAACTTAGATCCTATATTGATTCCCCATCTAAAAAAATCTTTTACCCTAACCACCACCCAATCTACCTTGGTGGATTCATCTGTTTTTGTGGCATATTTTATTATGGCAATGCCCGCAGGTTTTATTATGAAAAGATGGGGGTATAAAATGGGTATTATTGCTGGCTTATTACTTTTCGCTATTGGATCGTTTTTATTTGTTCCAGCTGCCAATCATCAATCCTATAATTACTTTTTAATAGCTTTATTTATCATCGCTTGTGGTTTGACTATTTTAGAAACTGCTGCAAATCCTTATGCGTCAAAATTAGGAGATCCTGCAACTGCTACTCAAAGGTTAAACCTTGTACAATCCTTTAATGGATTGGCCGTAGCATTGGCTCCAGCAATTGGTGCTAGATTAATTTTAACGAAGGGTTATTCAGATGCAGAATTAGCTACAATGACTGATGCGGCAAGGAAAGCTGCATTAGCTATGGAAGCATATACGGTTAAAACCCCTTATACTATTTTAGGTATAGTTTTATTGTTGATTGCTGTTATATTTTATTTTATACAATTGCCAGATATCAGAGAATCATCCAACCACAAAGCAACCATTAAAGAAACATTACAGCACAGTCATCTTAGATGGGCAGTTATTGCACAATTTTTTTATGTAGGAGCTCAGGTTTGTGTATTAAGTTTATTTATTTTATATGTGACTCAGTCTGCGAATGTAACAGAAATTCAAGCAGCCGATTATTTAAGTATTGGAGGATTGGCTTTTTTAATTGGTAGATTTTTGGGAACAGCTCTCATGCGTTTTATTCAACCTAAAAAATTGTTGACAGCCTATGCTATTATTTGTGTTGCTTTATCTGTATTAGCGATTGTTGGCAAGGGCATTATTACCATTTATACTGTAATTGCAATTTGCTTTTTTATGTCCATCATGTTTCCAACCATATTTTCATTAGGTATAGATTCTTTGGGAAAAGATACAGAGATGGCAAGCTCTTTAATTGTAATGTCTATTGTTGGGGGAGCAGTCTTACCAAGATTCTTTGGATTGATCAGTGATAGCACAGGTAATATTCAAAATGGGTACATTGTACCGCTCATTGCTTTTGCTGTAGTAGCTTATTATGGATGGAAAGGATGTAAAGTGAAATCAATTTAACTACTTCGTACTTTGTATTAAGAAGGTGTAGAAGTTATAACATTTTTCAAAATCCGATATAAGCATTCTTTCGTCTATCCCATGATAGCCTTTAGCATCTGTTAAAGGAGTAAAATTAATTACACCATTGCTGATAGCTCTGTAATTTCTTGAATCTGTTGCACCCACCATTAACATAGGAGCCACTAATACATCTTTCACTATAGATCGGATTGCCGCTTCCACTCTTTTAAAAGCAGCACTATTGATTTCTGTTGTAGATGAAGGCATGGATTCGTAGTTGGGATAGATGCTTACTTTTACATTGGTGTCGTTGATTAATTTTTCTACATATGCTTTAACGCTATTAGGAGTTTCTCCTGGCAAAATTCTAGAGTTTACCATGGCCGTAGCGAATGTAGGTATCACATTGTCTCTTACACCACTATTCACAACTGTAGGAACCAATGTTGTTCTTACCAATGCATTGCTTGATCTGTTTTGAGTCATCTTATTTAACACCCAGTTTTCAAATAACCATAAATTAGATAGTTGCATTTTTTCAAAGAAGTTGTTGTTGTAACTACTAATTCTTTCTAAATAAGCTTTTATAGGAGGAGTCAATCTGGTTGGTATTTGATTTTCTTCAATAGTATGCAAGGCCTTACTAAGTATTCCAATAGCAGATGATTTTTCAGGGATAGAAGAATGACCACCAGCTTTTTGAACGGATAATACCATTGTCACATATCCTTTTTCACCCACACCTACAGAAGCAATAGGTTGTTGAATATGTTTATTGTTATCGGTTGAGATTTCACCTCCTTCATCTACTACTAAATCAAACCTTTGTTTTTTGGATTGAAAATATTGCACCATTGCAATGGCCCCTCTTCCATTAGATTCCTCATCTCCGCCAAAACACAAGTAAATACTTTGCTTGGGTTCGAAGCCTGCTTTTAGTTGTGCTTCGGTGGCTTCTAAAATACTGATCATGCTAGATTTATCATCTAACACTCCACGTCCCCATATATAATTTTCTTTTATCTCACCGCCATAAGGCTTAGCATGCCAAAGTTTTACAGCAGAAGCTTCTACTGGAACCACGTCATAATGCGCCATTAATACGATGGGTAATTTAGAAGTGTCAGTCCCCTTCCATTCATATATATAATGAAAACTGTCAATAATAGTTCTTGTTAATCTCTGATGAACGAGCGGATAGGTTTTTTCTATGAATTTCCTATAAGCAAAAAATGTAGCAGAATCATATTGGTAAAAGTCATTAGGCGTTTCTGTAGCCATCTGAATCGCTTCGCTAATATGCTGAATAGCATGTTCAGGCAATGGGCTTAAGCTAATTGCATCATTTTGAGTAATTGGCTTATTGCTTAATGTTTTTACGATTAATACAATCAATAATAAAAGGATAATCCCGCCAATTATTTTTAAAATGTTTTTCATATGACTTTTATTCAATCCCTGTAAGATACAAAATAAGCCACAATAAATAAGGGCCTCTCATAAGAGAAGCCCTTATACAATTAAAACAATTACAAAATCCACAACATTATGATCTAAACCCGTTTCTTCTCATCATTTCACCTCTTAAAGCTTTCAAAAATTCTCTATCAATTTTTAAAGCTAGATTAACTCTTTCATCAGATTTAAGAATAGGCTTTAATTCGATTTTTAATTTTTTCTTTATAATTAAAACACGCTCTTCGAATTCAATTTCATCAGCAATTTTGGTTTTCACCAATTCATCAATATTTGTCTTCGCTTCATTGTATACTGGCCAAAATTGTTCTGCTTCCCCTTTTGTTAAGTTTAATTTCTCGGTGATAAACTGCACTCTGAACATTTCAATTTTTGCCCTTCTTTTCTCATCTAACGGAGGGGTATCTCTTGGTCTACCCATATCTCTCATAGGCGGTCTACCTGGTCTTCCTAGAATACCTTGTTGTGCAAAAGCACTTAAACTGAAGACAATAGTTAGTGCAATCAATGTAATTTTTTTCATAAAATATTTTTTATTTTTAATCAATACTATCTTTTGACGAGTTATCTACATCAAGGTTTAATCCAATATGGTTAATTTCCATTTGCATTTCAGCATCATCCATCCATTCATTGTTACTTACATATGAATCTATTTCTACCGTAGGAATTTCATGTATGGCAATAGTAGTTGCATCGCTTATATAATAGGTGGTCACTATAAAATAAGACCCCACTACTAAAAATAATATTGCAGCAGCAACAGATAACTTACTTAAACGTATAAGTAAAGATGGCTTCTTCTTCTCTTGAATTGTAGTAAGTATATTTTCAGAAAATTGTTCAAAATAATTTTCAGGAATAGAATTTACCTGCTTTTCAAATTGGGCAATAATTTGCTCATTGAATAAAGCCTGCACTTCTCTTTTTTCTTGATCTAAGGATGATATGTTATTGTGTTTTGACATGTTCATTTGTTGGACAAATCGGATTCAAATAGGTTTAATCAGACTGTATGATTTCTTGCATTTTCTTTAATGCTTGGTGAAAATTGGCTTTGGCACCACCAACGCTGGTCTCGGTAATTTGGGCGATTTTCTCATAAGGTAGTTCTTCAAAATACCTTAACATAAATACAAATCTTTGTTTTTCAGGCAGTTGCATAATTGCCTGATCTAATTTGATTTGAATTTGGCTGCTTTTTGGGCCATTCGACGTGGAAGCTTCTTGATTAGAAGTATCTAAGGATTCCAGGGGATGAACAATGGCTAATTTTTTTCTTTTTTGGATAAAATTGATGGTTTCATTGTAGCCAATCCTGAAAAGCCAGGTACTAAATTCACTTTCCATTTTAAACCCTTCCAATTTCTCCCAAACCTTCATCCATACAATTTGTGCAATATCATCTGCATCTGCATGTTCTATCACTATTCTTTTAATTTGATAATATAGTTTTTGCTGATGCCTTTTCACCAATTCAGTAAAATGCTGTTCTTTTTCAGCACCTGCCTGAAATCTTTCAATAATGATTTGGTCTGATTGCATAGATACTAAGTTAGACAAACTCCTACTCAAAAGGTTTAATGCTTATCTTTATTGCTCAAATGTTTAATATGAAAAAATTAGTTATATCTGTTTTGTTCTCGATGTTGATATTTCAACTCTCAGCTCAAAAAATAAATAAATTAATAGACGCTTCTGAAACTGCTAGAATTGAAAAAGCATTGTCCTCTGATGAAATGGAGGGAAGAAGAGCGTTTACTCCAAGTATAGATAAGGCAGCTGCATTTATAGCCAATGAGTTTGCTAATATGGGTATTCCAAGTTTCAATGGGAGTGGTAATTATTTACAAACATTTAAAATAGTGAGACCAGCAAGATGGCCTAAGGATTTTGGCCCAGAAGGTGATTCATTGTCTTTGGCCAATGTGGTAGCTATTTTGCCAGGCAAATCCAAGCCCAATGAGTATGTGATTTTTTCTGGTCATTATGATCATTTAGGCATAAACGGAAAAAGAGCAGTTAATGGAGATTCCATTTTTAATGGCGCTAACGATGACGCTGCGGGTACTACAGCCATGATTATGTTGGCTAAATACTTTAAAGCTTTAGGCAATAATGAAAGAACAATTGTATTTGCAGCCTTTACTGCAGAAGAAATGGGTGGATTCGGGGCTACTTATTTTTCTAAACAATTTAATCCAGAGCAAGTAATAGCTATGTTTAATATAGAAATGATTGGAACGGAAAGTAAGTGGGGTAGAAATAGCGCTTATATTACTGGTTATGAAAAATCTAATATGGGAGAGATTTTACAAAAGAATTTAAAAGGATCTAATTTCCAATTTTATCCAGACCCATATACAGATCAAAACTTATTTTACAGATCAGATAATGCAACTCTTGCAAGATTAGGCGTTCCAGCACATACTATATCTACTTCTAAAATGGATACTGAGCCAAATTATCATAAACCAAGTGATCAGTTTGAGACACTGGATATGGATAATATGAATGAAATTATTAAAGCTATAGCTATCAGTTCAAAGACGATTGTTTCTGGAAAAGATACACCAAGTAGGGTTGATACAACTCAGTTGAAAAAATAAATGAGTCCCCCAAATAGGACTCATTCTCTAAAAATATAATTTCCAAAAAGAGTCTTTTTAGACTCTTTTTTATTTTCCTTTAGCTTCTTGTAGTTTGTGAAAGCTAATATAAGAAGTAAGCAAAAGTCCGAAGAATACTACAGCCATAATAGAACTACTTATTGGATCTCCAACAGCAATATGCGCATTAATGGCACTTAAATACATTATGCCAAAACCAACATAGGCCCACTCTTTAAATCTAGCAGGTACGGCAGGAACTATTAACAAAACAAGGCCAATTAATTGACCAATACTAATTTCTAATCCTAACCATCTTGGAATACCAACATGTTGAGTACCTTCTTTAGCCATTTCAGAATTCATAAAAATTGCAGTGGAGGCGAATAAGCAAATAATACTTGTAGTCACCCAGTAAAGTATTTTTGTTTTTCTCATAATATAAAATTTGGTTTGTAAATGAATATCAATTTACATTTACTTATTCAAATAAACAAATAGTATGAAATTTCTGTATGGTCTTAGTTTAATACTTTCTTTCTCTTTATCGTTGCATGCTCAAGAGAAAATTCATCAAGATAGTGTTGCGGTTGTTCAAGTGGTTCAAAACATGTTTAGAGCAATGAAGACCAGCGACACTACTTTATTAAAAACTTGTTTTAGTCCTACTACCATATTTCAGACCATTGCGAATAAAAATGGTGTGATAGAAATAAAAAATCAGCCACTACAAGATTTTATCAATAGCATCGGCAAACAACCATCAGGATCTTTAGATGAAAGAATTGCTATCGACAAATTATTAATAGATGATCATTTGGCAAGTGTTTGGACGCCCTATCAATTTTATTTTAAAGACCAATATTCACACCAAGGGGTAAATTCTTTTCAGTTAGTGAAACACAGAGATGGATGGAAAATTCAATATCTCATTGATACAAGGAGGAAATAGTTACTTATTGTGCTTTATAAATAAGTCTGGGTAGTTGGTTGTAATTAAGGTAACCCCTTGCTTTTTTAACAATTCAAAATCGCCTAAATCATTTACTGTCCAGCTTCCTAATGCTAATTTTTTGTCAATTGCTTGACTAGCTAGTTGTGGCTGATCTTTGAAATTAGAAAAATGGTAATTAATGCCATCAAATCCTGCATCTACAATATCTTCCAATTTTTTATCAGCCTCTAAATACAAAACCTTTGCGCTTGGATGAATTGCTTTAATCCATTTCAAAATTTCGAATCTAAAACTTATATATACAATTCGGTCTTGAATGCCCAATTCTTTTGCTAATGCAAGAGTTGCTTGGGTAGTTAATTCATCTAAAGCAGGATCTGTAATTCCTGCTTTGATTTCGCAAATTAGTAATGTATTATGAAGTTCCTTGGTACCCACAGAAAAATAGTTCCTTAAGGTAGGCAAGTCCTCTCCATTACTTAATTTATTTTTATTTAATTCAGCGTAAGTCTTGTTTTCAATGGTGTCATCAAAATGAGTAGGGTCATGATTTACTACCAATATGCCATCTTTTGTTCTTCTAACATCAAATTCACTTCCATAACAATGGAGTGCAATGGCTTTCTGTAAAGCAGCAATGGAGTTCTCGGGTAAATTAAATTCTTTCCAAGCTCCGCGATGTGCAATAATTTTAGTATCCGATTGTGCCATAGGTTTGATTGTTACAGATAATAAGAAAACAAACAATAGATATTTTTTCATGATTGAACTTATTGTTTATTTTCAAATTTCCCTTCAGTTGTGTTTTTAACAACTTTTCCTGCCTCAAAATATTGTCCATTCATGGCGATATAAACGCCTATTTCTAGAACCTGTACAAAAGCTAAAGCACTACCCAAATTAAATAACCCATCAGAGCTGCCAAACTTATAAGGTATCATTGCACCAGTAAGCACAATGGTTTTACCTGGGCATGCTGCTAATAAGTATTCTGCTGTAATGGTCATGGTGTCTGTTCCATGTGTGATGACAATTTTATCTTCAGTAGCATGGTTACAAGCTTTTGCTATAGCTGCCCTATCCACTTCGGTAAATTCTAAACTGTCTTTCATCATGAGCGTTTCAACAGATAAATCCAAATTAGATCTGCCTAATTCTAGCATCTCTTCTAAATGCGTTTCTTTAAAAAACAAAGAACCATTTAATTCATTGTATTCCTTGTCAAATGTTCCACCAGTAACGAGTACCTTAATACTATTTTGCATAGATATTATTTTTGATGAAAACTGTCACCAATAAAAGATAAAGCATCAATAATGCCTGTTCTCCAATAAGTCCATGTGTGACCTCCTTCTCTCATTCTAAATTCATGAGGCACATTTTTCTTAACTAGTTCTATATGTAGTAAAGAATTACCTATAGTCAAGAAATCATCATCACCACAATCAATCCAATATCTAACTTTAGAGAGTTCTTCTTTGGTTTTCTTTTGAATATAGTTAAATGGGCTATTCTCTAAATACGTATCTGTCAATCTATCTTTACCTACCAAATTATCTCCCATAGATTTTGCAAATAATGTATTATACATTCCTTTATCCAAATTAATAATATCATTGTCGGACCAAACTGCTGCGCTTAATGGGGCTGCAGCTGCAAATAGATCTGGATGTTTCAGTGATAAAATCAAAGAACCAAATCCACCCATACTTAATCCTGCAATTGCTCTAAATCTTTTTTCTGATTTAACTTTAAAATGCTTTTCAATATGTGGAATCAATTCTTTCACAAAAAAGTCTTCATACTTGGTTTTGCCATCACCTGAGTTAATATAAAAACTTTGAAAGCCATCAGGTGTTACAATAATCATTGGGGGTATTTTGCCGGTAGCAATTGCTTCATCAGCTAATCTGTTGATTTCTCCAAACTGAATCCAACCATCATCTGCATCTCCATATCCGTGTAATAAGTAGGTTACAGGGTAAGCTCTTTCGCTTTTAGTATAATCGTTAGGCAGATAAATTGAAAAGTGAACATCTTTATTTAAGATCTGACTTTTTATAACTTGTTTTTCTTTAACGATGCCTTGGGCAAATCCAATAATCGTAATTAAAACAAAAGTAAAGAATAGAGTAATTTTTTTCATAATAGCAACTTGAGTTGTTTAAATAATTTCAACTCAAGTTACTAAATGAAATTTAATTCTTATGCTCTATCCACATATCTTTTCTATCCATGATACGGCTATCACCCAATGGAACATTATTGACCTGAGTAGCTCTTGGAGTTGGTTTCCATTCTAATGCATTTGCCTTGTATGCCACGGGACTAATGATGCTCAATGCTTTTCCGAAATAGGTTTCAGTGGGGTCTCCAAAAGGCTTAAATGGAATTACATTGTCTTTTACAAGATAATCTGGAATAAATCCATTAATGGTACCATAATTAGATTCATCTCTTGCATTGACTGTTTTGAAAGTGATAGGCTGTAAACCAAAAGACCATCTTTTTTTACTATCTGTAATTGTAAATGAACCTACATTTTTCCCATAGGTATTTTCTCCAATTAAAATAACTTCCATAAATGGCTTTAGATTATTGATGACTAATTCACTCGCAGAAGCAGTACCTCTAGAAGTTAAAATAAATACCCTATTCAATTTTCCAAGATTAGCTGATTCGGATTTGAAATTCGTTAAAAAGTATTGATCTGAATTAGCTTCTTTTTTCAAAGTAGCAGTATAAGCATTATTATATACTTTCTTGTTCATGACTGTACCCACTTTGCTGGGAAGATCTTTTACAATTAATGCAGTCAATAAATCAGAAGACACCACATAGCCACCACCATTAAATCTTAAATCCAAGACCAACTCATCAATACCTGTGTTTTTATAACTTTTAAATCTATTAAATACCGCTCTTAAACTATCGTCGAAACTGTTTAGGAATTGTATATAATTTAAGTAACCAACTTTTTTCCCAGCCCATTCTACTACTGTATCCTTTAACAAAGGATTGGTTTGTAAAGTTGTTTTAGTAATACTAAATGATTTTCCAGTAGCTGTATAAACACCATTAACATAATTCGCTAATTCAATACTTAATGTTTGATTTTGTAAAATACTTTGGTAGTTGGAAACAGTAATTTGTTTGCCATCTACTTTATAAATAAAATCGCCTCTTTTTAATCCTGCAGCTTCTGCAGCACTTCCTTTTAAAACATAAGAGATTGCAAAGACTACATTGGTTTGTGTATTATCAGTAAAAAACGCACTGTATTTGATTCCCAATACAGTATTGATCCCATTTAATTGATTGGTTAAATTAGTTGCACTAGTATCCATCCATGAAAAACGATCTATTGTATCATATCCATATAGTAATGTGTAGAAATAATCAATAGGCTTCAATTTAATGGCGGTGCTTGCTAGTGAAGGCATTTGATCTGCCCATAAATAATAACCATTCATGGCTTCATAAATAAAAACATTCGCTGCAGAATCAGAAGTTGTATTAGCTGCAGCTGTATTGGTTGAGGCAGTTGGAACTTTAGTTGTCTCCTCTGTTTTTTTACAAGCAACGAATACAAGTAGTAAAGTGCTTATATATAGTAATTTTCTCATTTCGAATACTTTGTTAAAGTAAATTTAAAGATTTTTTGTTTCTTTTTCAATTAAAATAACTCTACCAAATTTGTAGACTAAAATATCTTCGTATATTTGTGGAATATTCCATATTCATTATGGCTCAAACGCTTAACTTTATCCCATGAAACAATTAGTAAATTTTCTATGTCTGTTTTTAATTACTGTGATGGTCTCTGCTCAGACTTCTCAAGAACACAAAATTGCTGTGGATCAGTGGCATCAAAATAGAATCAAAGATTTAAAACAAGAAGATGGTTGGTTAAACCTAGAAGGATTGTTTTGGTTGCATCAGGGGGTGAATACATTTGGCAATGATGCTAAAGCAGATTGTTATTATAAGAATGCGAACTTTCCTAAGTACTTAGGAGATTTTATATGGAAAGGAGATTCTGTTGAATGGGTAAACAAAATAGATAATGGGGCAAGAGTGAATCAAAATATTTCTCCAAAAGGCAAATTGATAACTGTTTTCAAAAGAACTGACAATAATGAAATAGCAGCTACATTTAGTTATAAGAGATTTAAGTGGGTAGTGATTAAAAGAGAAGATAAGATTGGTATAAGATTTCGAAATTTAGATGCAAAAACATTGACAACATTTAAAGGCATTGAAAGATTTCCAGTTGATACAAAATGGAAAATAAAGGCAGTATTGGAAAAGCCACAAGAAAACTTTGTAATGATCACCAATGTATTGGGACAAACTACAGCACAAAAAAAGGGAGGTACTTTGAAGTTTGAGGTGGACGGTAAACAATATAGTTTAGATGTGATTGACGAGGGAGGTGTTAGATACTTTGTAACATTTGCTGATGCCACTTCTGGGAAAACAACCTATGGAGCGGGTAGATTTATAGAAGTCAATAGGGCAGATGCGAATGGGAATACGGAAATCGATTTCAATTTAGCCTATAATCCACCTTGTGCTTTTACTGCTTTTGCGACCTGTCCTTTGCCTCCCCCTCAGAATAGATTAACTCTTGCAATACCTGCTGGAGAAAAAAACTTCGGACATCACTAAAGATCCCCTAAGGCTGCTTAACTTTGGCACCTGATGGATACTTTAACTAATTCACCTAACATTGCTATTATTGGCCTTGGCTATGTTGGCCTTCCTTTGGCTATTGCTTTTGGGCAACAGTATCCAACCATTGGCTTTGATATACATACCAATAGGGTAGATGAATTGAAGGTGGGTAAGGATCATACTTTACAATCTAGTTCAGAAGCCATATTAAATGTGCCGCATTTGAGTTTTTCAAATCAATTAGCTGCTATCAAAGATTGCACCATTTTTATTGTTACAGTTCCTACACCCGTGACGCCTTCTAAAGAACCAGACTTAAGCTTTTTGCTAAATGCTACTCAATCCATTGGCACCATTTTAAAAAAAGGTGATATCGTTATTTATGAAAGTACAGTGTATCCAGGATGTACAGAAGAAGATTGTGTTCCTGTATTAGAAAAGACAAGTGGATTAAAATTCAATGTAGATTTCTATTGTGGCTATTCGCCAGAGCGCATTAATCCAGGAGACACGGCTCATACTTTAACCACAATTCAAAAAATTACTTCTGGTTCAACCCCTATCATCGCTGATACTATAGATGCATTATACAAATCTATTATCACAGCTGGTACTTATAAAGTAAGTAGTATTAAAGTAGCAGAAGCAGCGAAGTCTATTGAAAATGCACAAAGAGATATCAATATTTCTTTTGTGAATGAACTAGCATTGATTTTTGATAAAATGAATATTGATACCACAGAAGTACTAGAAGCTGCTGCAACAAAATGGAATTTCTTACCATTTAAGCCAGGTTTAGTGGGTGGACATTGTATCGGAGTAGATCCTTATTATCTAGCTCATAAGGCAAGTAGCTTAGGACATACGCCACAAGTCATTTTATCTGGTAGACATGTGAATGATCAAATGGGGGCTTTTGTTGCAGATAAATTGATAAGACTCATGCAAGAGCGCTTGATTGATTTAGCCACTTCAAAGGTTTTGATACTTGGTGTGACTTTTAAAGAAAATTGTCCAGATATACGCAACTCCAAAGTATTTGATATACATGCCGCGTTAGAACAAAAAGGAATTAGTGTAGCTGTTTTTGATCCGTTTGCCAATGCGGAAGAAGTACAACAAAAACATCAGATTGAATTAATCACTTCACTAGATAGTTATGATGGTATAATTCTTGCAGTAGCACATGATTTTTTCAAAGCATTAGATTATAGCAAACTTCAACGCAACAAAAAAGCCGTGATATTTGATACCAAGGCTTTTTTAGATAAGTCCATCGTGACTGCTAGATTATAATTTTACTGCGTGTGCAACATTTATTGTGGATGATAAATCGCTTCCGCATTTTTTAGAATGATATTTTTATCCAAAGTCATTTTTTTCACTTGTTGATTTTGATACATGGCTCTTTGATCAGCAAAGTGTTTGCTTTCTGGATGCATGCTTGCGCCAAAAGTGTTCACTGATTCAATGAATGGTAGGCCGCCATCTTTAGGAAATCGAACAAAATTAATATAAGCATCTCCACTATTCATTCTTCTTTTTCCTTCCCCCCAAGGCTCGCTCATCACAGCAGCTAATACATCTGGCATACCTGCTTGAGGCCAATTTTGATTACCTCTTACCAATCTCTGAACATCACCTAAGCTTACATCAATGCTGCCATAATGTTTCATTAAAAAATCGTGAATATATTGGTATACCTGAACGGCTTCTTGTATGGTTAGCTTGTCATTTTTTCTTCCTTGCATTATTTCAGGCACTTTATAATAAGCCAAATTATAGATTAATGCACCCTTACTATCGGCATTGGTTTCATGATTCCATGATTTTAAAGTTTTGATAAGTGGAGACAAGGATTCGTTTATAGATTCATTCACTAAGAATAAACTATCTCCAGTAAATCCATAAGGAAATAAAATGGGCTTAGGTAATGTTCTGTCAAACTTGATTCTTTTTAAATCTTCGTAAGACACTTTATCCAATGCTTCCAATAATTCTTTCGCTCTTTGGCTTCTATTATTATGATAGGTTTCATAGCCATCATTTTTATCAAAATTCGCTGGGTTTAAATTTTCAGCAGTAGTCGTTGCTAAAAAAGGAGAGTGGTTGGTGTTAAATAAATAACCACTAGATGGATTCGTGTATTGAGGCAGTTCACTCAAAGGCTTGAAGCTATTCCATAAAGTAGCTTTAGTGTTTCCTGG